>NZ_WEZF01000015.1 GCF_009177065.1 Tautonia marina | reverse complement strand
CGCAAAGCTTGCAAATCGTCGAACCCGTCCCTGCTCGCGTCGTCACGATGCCTCGCACAGGTGAGAACAGGCCGCCCCTTCGAGCGGCCCGCGTCAAGGTGTGACTCACCGGCGACAAGGGAGATGTTACCAGAGGATTGACCGGCGTCAACACCCTGCCTGAAATTGTGAGGAAATTGTGGCGAAAAGGTGAGAAATGGTCGGGACTTACGGATCGAGGCATTTTCAAACGCGCTTCTTCTTGCGTGTCCGGAGCGGCGGCTTGACCGGCCGCTCCGGCCCGTTCTACGATGGCGGCTCATGTGCAATTCATGCGCGGGGCGTTCAAACCGAACAATCGAGAGACAACGGAGGGCGATCGCCATGATCGGTCGATGCTGGGGATTGCTGGCGCTCGTCGCCGTGCTGGGTGGGATTGGTTGCGGGGTGGCTCCGGAGCAGGGGGGAGAGGGAGCGTCCTCAGCGGGGGGGGCGTCGGGATCGGACGGCGTCGCATTTGTGGGCTTTGATGGAAGCCCGCCGCTGGTCGAGGCGCTTCGCGACGGCAAGATTCAGGGGCTGGTGCTTCAGAACCCGCATCGGATGGGTTATCTGGGGGTCAAGACCCTGATCGACCACCTGGAAGGGCGGGAGGTCGAGGCCGAGGTTTCGACGGGCGAGACGCTGGCGACCCCTGAGAACATGGATGAGCCGGAGATCGCCGCCTTGCTCAACCCCGAGAAGCTGGAGCACGGGGCCAACGCCAGTCTTTCGGGCGAGAAAACGCGCACATGGCGCGTGATGGTCATTCCCAAGGGGACCACGCACGAGTTCTGGCAAACCATCCACGCCGGGGCCAAGACGGCCGCCGACGAGATGGACGCGGAGATCCTCTGGAAAGGGCCGCAGAAGGAAGACGACCGACAGCAGCAGATTGAGTTGGTGCAGAACGCAATCGCGCTGGGGGTCGATGGCATTGTGCTGGCGCCGCTGGATGCGAGGGCCCTGGTTGGCCCGGTCGAGCAGGCGGTGGACCGGGGGATTCCGGTGGTCATCATTGACTCGGCTCTGAACTCCGATAAACCGGTCAGCTATGTGGCGACCGACAATTACAACGGCGGGGCTTTGGCAGCGCGTCGGCTGGGGGAACTGCTCGAAGGGCAGGGCAGGGCGATCTTGCTGCGCTACGCGGTGGGCTCGGCCAGCACCGAGCAGCGGGAACAAGGGTTCCTCGACACGATGCAAAGCGAGTTCCCGGAGGTCACCTTCGTCTCCGACGACCAGTACGCCGGGGCCACGGCGGCGACCGCGTTGGAGAAGTCGCAGCAACTGGTGACGCGGTATCGGGGACAGGTGGACGGCATCTTCGCGCCGAACGAGTCGAGCACCTTCGGAATGCTCCGGGCGCTGGAAGGGGCGGGGATGCTGAAGGGGTCACCCTGAGCTTGATGGGGCACGGAGCTTTGTCCCAGCGTCAACGCCGCCATCGCCCGCCGTGGGGTGACGAGGCCAGGGCGCGACCTTCCCGACGAACCCCCGCGCGAGGGTTCGTCGATGCCGAGGAGAGGCGGAGCCTCAGGAGCCGAACCGTTCGCCAATGAGCTTTTGATAGTTGGTGATGTCGTGCGCGGCGATCCGATTGAGCAGGAAACCCCAGACCTCGTCGATCGCGGTCGCGTCGAGGCCGGCCTGGGCGACCTTGCCCCCGAGCTGCTGCATGGCCGAGAGGGTCGCGCCCGAAGCCTGGCCGCCCAGGCGGACCTCGTCGAGGCAGTGGTTGTAGAGGTTGGCGATCAGGCTGATCGCCGGGAGCAAGGGCACGGGGTCGGGGTCGTCGATGTAGCGGTAGATCTTGCCCGGAAACTCGCGGCGGAAGGCGTCGGCCGCCTCCTTGTTGCCGACCATCGGCGCCCCGAAGGTAACAACCTGGTGGACGTCGAGGAAGTTTTGCTGGAACCGCCAGGCGGCGAGCAGGGCCAGCGAGCCGCCGAGGCTGTGGCCGGTGACCCACAGGGGCCGGGCCGATCGCTTGAACTCGGCCTCGACCGCTGCCAGCAGCGGGTCCCAGATCTCGGCCAGGGCCTCCATGAAGCCGCGATGGAACCGCGCCCCGACGCCCGCGGCGGCGAAGTCGGTGCCGATGCGGCCTTCTGGGAGGACCAGGAAGTTGTTCGCGTTGGTCAGCAGCCAATCCTTGAAGCCGTCGAGGCTGGTGGGGGCCTCGGACCCTCGGAAGGTGACGACCAGCTCCGACGCACCCGAGCCGACGTAGGCCTGCGTGTTGTCGACGCTGATCAGCGTGGCCTCAAGGCCCAGCTCGTCGCGGAACAGGGGTTCGGCCCTGGCCTCGGGCAGGTAGGCGAGTTCGCAGGCACGGGCCAGATAGAGGGCGTTGTGGTCGTCGCCCGACCTGCTGGGGTCGAGCCTCATCGGGGAGGTGCTCATGGGGGGCTCGGCTCCGATTCCGTGTCGGGTCGGTCGTCCTGGGATGGATCTCCACCGGCGACGGCATCCCCCTCGGGGGACGGGTCGGGCGGGGCAGGGGCCGGGGGCCTCGGCAAGACGCGGCGACCGGGCTTGGCCGCGACCCAGGCGGCGAGGGTCTCGGGCGAGACGGCGGTGCCCCGGACGTCGAGGTTGTCGATCGACTCCTTATTTGCCAGGTGCTCGCGGAACCCCTCGTCGGTGATTTGGGTGCGCGCCATCCTGAGCGCCTCCAGGGCGGGGCGCGCCGCGATTGTTGCCAACGCCTCGTCGGTCACGGCCGAGTCATTGAGGTCCAGCTCGCGCAGGGTGTCCATGCCGTCGATGCCGGCGACGACCTCGTCCGTCACATCGGGGTTGGCCATCTGGAGGACAACCGCGTCGCGTCGGCTCGCCAGCGCCGCATCATAGTCGCTGGCCGGGCGGTCCCAGCCGGTGAGGGTGAGATGCCGCTCGCCGTCGACCTGGCGATCGAGGGGCCCCAGGTCGATCTGCGCTCGCAGCCCGGTCCAGGCCAGGGGGATCGCCCCGACAACCAGGCCGATCAGCAGCAGCCCGAGCGGCCACCGGAGGCGATGCCATCCCTTCACGACGGCGATCACGAACAGGACTGCCAGCCAGACCATCGCCACGGCCAGGCAGGCCACGGCGACGAAGAAGATGCCGATGGAGATCGAATCGAATCGGGCGACGTCGGGGAGGTACGGATTCATCGAGAAACGTCCCGCGGTTTTGCCTGCGTCGGACGACTGATCTTGCCGTCTTCGGCCCTCGTCCGGACCCCGCGTCCGGCCCGTCGCCTCGCCGGCCTCGGTCGCCGGGGCCACATTGTACCGGCGGTCCGAGTTCCAATTCCACAGGCCTACCGATCGCAATGGACTCCCTCGGCGAGGCCCTGGCGGCGCGTCGGCTGGGGGAACTGCTCGGAGGGCAGGGCAGGGCAGGGCAGGGCGATCTTGCTGCGCTACGCGGCCGGGGGCCAGGGGGTCCGTTCCAGCCTGGCGACGAGTCACAACTCTAAAGACGGGAAATCAAACCACTCCGCTGTCGTCAGGGCATAAACGCCGCCATACGATGGTCAGTGGTCTTCGGCCAGGTGAAGGGCCGAGTCCGATTGGCGGATCAATGACAGCGATGCAGGTGAACCGTGGACGCAGCACCAATCGAAACGAAGAAGAATCTGCCCGTGCGGCCCTTGCTGGCGATGCGCAATGTCGCCAAGCGATTCGGCGCCAGCCGGGCGCTCGATGGCGTGTCGATCGACCTGTATCCGGGGGAAGTGCATGCCTTGATCGGCGAGAACGGGGCGGGCAAGAGCACCTTGATGAAGGTCTTGAGCGGGGCGTATCGGCCCGACGAGGGAGAGATGAGGCTGGACGGGGAGCCGTATGCGCCGAGGGGGCCGAGGGAGGCGCTGGCGAAGGGGGTGGCGATGATCTACCAGGAACTGGCGATCGCGCCGCACCTGTCGGTCGAGGCGAACGTGATGCTGGGGCAGGAGCGGACGAGGCTGGGGATGGTCCGCAAGGGGGAGCATCGCAGAATCGTGCGCGAGGCGATGAAGATGCTGGAGCATCTGGATATCAGGGCCGAGGCGAGGGCCGGATCGTTGAGCGTGGGGGCGCAGCAGTTGATCGAGGTGGCGAGGGCCCTGGTGTGCGAGGCTCGGGTGATTGTCTTCGACGAGCCGACGAGTTCGTTGACCGAGCGGGACGCGGAGCGGCTGTTCGCGGTGATCGACCGGCTGAAAAGGCAGGGTCTGGCGATCGTTTATATCAGTCATTTTCTCGAAGAAGTGCAGCGGGTGGCGGATCGGTACACGGTCTTGAGGGATGGCAGGGCGGTCGAGCGGGGAGCGATGAAGGGGGCGGCGCTGCGAGGGATCATCGCGGCGATGGTGGGTCGGGATCTGACCGAGATGTTCCCGAAAGTGCCTCACGAAGCGGGGGAGCCGGTGCTCGACCTGCGGGGGCTGGCCGGGCGTCGCTTGCCGAGGTGGGCGGACCTGACCTTGCACCGGGGGGAGGTGCTGGGAATTGCCGGCTTGGTGGGGGCGGGTCGGACGGAGTTGCTGAGGGCGATTTTTGGGCTCGACGAGGTGCGATCGGGGGAGGTGACGATCAAGGGGCACTCCGGCTCGGTGGCGGCAAGTCCGAGGCGATCGATCCGTGAGGGGATCGGGTTTCTGAGCGAGGATCGCAAGGAGGAAGGGCTTGCGCTGGGGCGGTCGGTCGAGGAGAACCTGACGCTTTCGGCCCTGGGGCGTTATGCGCGATTCGGATGGCTGAGGCTGGGATCGCGGCGGCGAGAAACCCGGCAGTGGATCGAGGCAATGCGGATTCGGACGCAGGGGCCCGATCAACGAATCGGGGCGCTTTCGGGGGGGAATCAGCAGAAGGTGGCGCTGGCTCGACTGCTGCACCAGCAGGCCGATGTGCTGTTGCTCGACGAGCCGACCCGAGGGATCGATGTGGGGAGCAAGGCCGAGATTTACCGGATGATCGGCAGCCTGGCCGCCGAGGGAAAGGCGGTGATCATGGTCAGCTCGTACTTGCCCGAGCTGATGGGAGTGTGCGACCGGATCGCCGTGATGAGCCGAGGGGTGCTCGGCCCGGCCCGTCCGGTCGAGGAATGGACCGAACACGCGATCATGGAAGACGCGACCGGCGGAACCGCCCCGATCGGCTGACGGCTCAGAATTGAATTAGACTTTTCCGACACGTTTGAACGGAATGACGGTTTGATTTTTGCTGCGACGTTTCGTTGATGGCGTTTAACGTGGAGGTCTCTGGGAGAGTCGGTCCCGCCCAGAGACGAACGAGCAGCCCTGGAGCCCTCGGCATGGCCACTTTCCGCAGGGTCAAGACGAGTGCGGCAGTCAAGGTGCTGGGCGTTTCGCTGGGAGAAACGCCGCTGTCGAGCATTTTGTGCTTCTCGTGCGATCGTGAGATGACGCTCCATCAGCCCGACGACGGGTTCCCGGAGCGAATGCTTTCGACCTGCGCTCACTGCCGGCTGTGGTATCTCTGGGATTTTGATACCGATTCCGACGAAGCGGTGGTGGTCTTGCTGCCGGATCGCGATTACTTCAAGTCGATCGCCGGGGGCTCGGGGGCCTGATCCTGCCGAAGACGTTTGGCTCAAGCCGTTGATGGTTGGTGAGCCGACCGCCCGACTTGCTAGAATGATCGGCTTGACGGCGAAGCGAACGCCGCCTCCTCCCCGCGTGTCGGACCATCTCCGGCCGGCACGGTCCGCGCCCCGGGCGAGTTGCAAACCGCGGGGCCGTCGCTTTGATGGATCGAACCGAATCATGAGCCAAGCCTCGACCTTCTTCATTACCACCGCGATCGACTATCCGAACAGCCGACCGCACATCGGCACCGCCTTCGAAAAGATCGGCGCCGACGTGCAGGCCCGCTTCCGTCGCATGGAAGGCTTCGACACCTATTTCTTGATGGGCAACGACGAAAATACGATCAAGGTCTCGAAGCGAGCCCAGGAGTTGGGGGTCGAGCCGCAGCCGTACGTCGATGACATGGCCGAGCAGTTCAAGGCCGTCTGGCGAGCGCTCGACATCTCGTTCGACGACTTCATCCAGACGAGCGAGGCGCGGCACCACGCCGGCTGCCGCCAGTTCATTCAGGCAGTGTACGACGCGGGAGACATCGATAAGCGGCCGTATCAAGGGCTTTATTGCGAGGGGTGCGAGGAGTTCAAGACGGCCAAGGAAGCCGTCTCCCCCACCGGCCAGGAGTTCAAGACCATCGAGGAGGTCCAGGCCGCCGGCGGCACCTGCCCGAACCACCCGAACACCCCCTTGAAGATCGTCGAGGAGGAGAATTACTTCTTCAAGCTTTCGGAGTTTCGAGACCGCCTGCTCGCCCACTACGAGGCGCACCCCGAGTTCATCCAGCCCGAAAGCCGACGCAACGAGATCGTCAACCTGGTCAAGTCGGGGCTTCAGGATGTCTCGATCAGTCGGAAAGGGTTCACCTGGGGCATTACCGTTCCGTTTGACGAGGAGCAGACGATTTACGTCTGGTTCGACGCGCTGTTGAACTACATCACGGCGCTCGGTTACGGCAACGACGACGCGAAGTTTCAGCGCTACTGGCCAGCCGATACGCATGTGATCGGCAAGGACATCACCCGGTTTCACTGCGCCCTCTGGCCGGCGATGCTCATGTCAGCGGGGTTGCCTCTGCCGAAGGCGGTTTTTGCTCACGGCTTCGTTTACCGCAAGGACGACGCGAGCGGCGTCTTGCAAAAGATGAGCAAATCCATCGGCAACATCGTCGAGCCGATGGACCTGATCCGCCAGTTCAGCAGCGAGGGGTTCCGCTACTACTTCATGAGCCAGTGCCCGTTCGGAGGGGACGGTGAGTTCTCGTTCGAGCGGTTCGCCGAGACGTACAACACCGGGCTGGCCAACAACCTGGGGAACCTCTACAGCCGCACCCTGACCATGTGCCTGAAGTACTTCGACGGGTCGCTCGACGGCTCGGCGGCCATTGATCCGACCACCTGGCGGGCCGAGCTGGATTTGCCGAGCCTGGTGGAAGACCTGCGCGGCCTCGTCGGATCGTTCCAGTATGCGACGGCGTTGCAGCGGATCTGGCTTGAGGTCCTCGACGCCGCCAACCGCTACATCGAGGCCACCCAGCCGTTCAAACTCGCCAAGACCGATCTTGAGGCCACGAAGGTCGTGCTCGTCAATCTGGCCGAGGCGCTCCGGGTCGTCTCGATCCTGATCAAACCCTTCCTCCCCCGCACCGCCGAGACCTTCTACGCCGCCTTCAACTTCGGCGAGGCTCAACCGTGGGACGCCGTCTCGTTCGCCAGCGCCGCCGAGCGTCCGGCCGGCCCCGACCTGCGAGTGACCGCGCCACTGGTCAACGGGAAGGTCACCCCGCTGTTTCCGAAGATCGACCTGAAGGCCGACGCTCCCGCCTCGGGCTCGTGAACCGGCAGGACGGCGGCGGTTCGAGGCCAGGCCCGGGAACCGCCGCGTCCCGATCAGTGGGAACGATGGAGTCTGACACCGGGTCGGAGCCTCAGGAGCGGCGAACCCGTCGGAGGACAGGGCGGGCCGAGACCAGCAAGGCCCCCCCGAGCAACACGATGGTCATCGAAGAGGGCTCGGGGATCACCGTCAGTCGGGTCTGCGAGAAGCGGATGTTGTCGATGCCGATGTTCCAGTTGACCCCCCACTGAAGCTTGATCGGCCCGGCGTGGGTGAAGTTCGGTTGGAAGGTGCTGTGAGACGGCCCCGCCCCCAGGATGGTCAGGTCGGCGCCCAGGTCGAGCAGCAGGTTATCGTTGCCGTCGACAATCCGCACAAAGCGGGCGACCCGGTCCACCTGGTTGAAGCCGGCCAGGTCAAAGCTCGACAGGGTCACGGCATAGCCGGCATCGGGGGTCAGGAGAATCTCGGCACCCCGGCCGTTCTCGCTGGCGATCGCGACGAACGACAGGTCACCGTACCCGGTGTTCCAGAAGAGCAGATGATCGTCGATGGTCGAATTGTCGGTCGCGTGATAGGTGCGGTAACCGACCTCGATGTTCGCGGTGCCGACCGCCCGACTCTGGTAGCCGTCGGGAATGGCTCCATAATTCGACAGGGAGAGATCGTCGAAGTCGATGATCGTCTCTGACCGGACGGCCGAGGGGGAAAGGATCGCCACCACGACCGCCAGCACGAGCGTCTTCGCAAGGTGCTTCATCAGTGCGCCCCATCCTTCGTTGAGATGGTGAAGGCCTGGACATTGCCTGAACAACAGAGACCGCGTGCCCCTGGGTTTCGTTTCCGTCGAGCCGCAGACGTCTTCACGTCCAAAGGGGAGCGATCATCCGTGGTTGGACTATCGCCAAATTGAACGCAGCCGTCTACCCCCTGCCTCCAGGGCCTCGCAAGGCTTGGGTCCTGAAGACACCAGCCTTGCAGGAAAAACGCTCAAGAGATCCGAGCGGAGGGGGGAACGACGGGAGCGATCAGCCGTGTTGGAGGCGTCCCGGCACGAAGCTTAACTCGGCAAATTCGGCCATGAAGCCGGCCCCTTTCGGACTGCACGCGTAGAGGCCGCAGGCGACGGTCGGCACGCTCGGCCGCTCGCGGAGGGGAGCCATGCGGATCTGTTCCCAGGTTGATCCGTCGCGCGATACCTCGACCAGGCAATCGTTGCCTTCGAGCCGGACACGGAACCAGACCGTCTCGACCTCGTGAGGGATCGACTGGGTGGACCAGTCCGAGAAGCCGTCGTTCGTCACCACGGCTCCGAGGCGGTTCGGACCGTTCGGCTCGAACTCGATCGAGGTTTTCAGCCAGCAAGTCGGCGAGACGCGGACCATCAACCCGGCCTGATCGTACTGATGGACCGGCCGCGACCGGACCCGAGCGGTCAGGACGAAATCGGCCGAGGCGACCAGATGGAGGAAGTGCCCGGTGTCGGCCTCGAATCCGTAGTGCGTCTTCTGCCAGAAGTCGGTTCCCCCCTCGGGCCAGACCCGCAGACAGGACGCCTCGCGATCCACGTCCCAACGCTGCGGCGGGTTGAGCCATCGGAGGCGAGGACTGATCGACGGATTCCCAAACGACTCGATCAACGGTTCGTCGCTCATGGAGGTGCGTCCCTCAGTGCGAATTCCGCCACCTGGGTCGGGCAGCCGAACGCCGGGTGTTCCTGACCGATGCCGTCGAAGGTGACGTGGTAACCGTTCCGCTCGGCGACGCCGCCGGCCCATCGAGCGAACTTTTCTCGAGACCATTCGAAGCGGTGATCCCGGTGTCGCAAGATCCGCGCATCGCGTTGAAAGAGAGCGTTGAAGTCGCGGTTCGGCGTGGTGATGACCACCGTTTTCGGCCGCCAGTGCTGAAAGACCGTCCGCTCGACCTCCGAGAGACGCCTGGGATCAAGATGCTCGATCGTCTCGACCATCACGGCGGCGTCGAACCCGCAGAGCCGATCGTCCGGCTCGGTGAAGGAACCGTGGATCAATTCCAGGCGACCGTCGTGCTGGTCTCGTTCCGCTCGCAGGGAGTCGGCGGCCTGGCTCAGCGAGCGCGGGCAGATGTCGAGGCCGGCCACCCGACGGAATTGCGGCTCGCGGAGCAGGCGAGCCAGCAGCCGACCCGACCCACACCCGAGGTCCAGGACACTCTCGGCTCCGCTGGCTCGGAGCCGGTCGACCGTCTCCTCGATCCGAGAGCTATGGAGCGATCGGGCCATGAGTCTCCGTCCCCGTTGAGCTGCGCGTGAGTCGAGGGCTGATCCCTGTTACGAAAGCGGTTCGAAGTGAAGCTCGGGATTGTTCTTGCGGCAGCTTTCCAGCTCAAACGAGGTGCTGAACAGGATGACCGGGAGGCCGTCGCGGTCGGAGGTGGGGATCGAGGCCCTCGGCAACCAGAGGCTCTTGAGCGCCGCCGCGTCGCCGCCAACCCGTCGGGCGAGCTTCGGCTCCATCGGGACCAGGCGGGTCGGCACGCCGTACTCCGATTCGAGCCTCGCCTGCACCACGTCGAACTGCAACGTGCCGACAGCCGCCAGGTAGAGTTCTCGGACTCCCGGCCGGGTGCTGACCAGCACGCGAACCGCCCCTTCCTCGACGAGTTGAAACAGGCCGCGGTCGAACTGCTTGCGGCGTCCCGTGTCGGCGCAATCGAGCCGGGCGAAGCACTCGGGAGGGAACTCCGGCAACGGTTCGTAGCGGATCGGAGGGCCGGCGTAGAGCGTGTCTCCGAGCCGCAGGTCACCGGTGCTGTTCAGCCCGACCACGTCGCCGGGAAAGGCCTCGTCGGTCGTCTCACGCCCCTGGGCAAACAGGCGGTGGGATCGGGCGAGGCGAAGCTTCGTGCCGGTCCGGGCGTTGGTGACTTCCATGTCGCGCTCGAAGCGTCCCGAGCAGACGCGGAGAAAGGCCACCCGGTCGCGGTGCTTCGGGTCCATGTTCGCCTGCAGCTTGAAGATGAACCCGGCGAACTCCGCCCGATCGGCGGGGACCGGGCCATGCTCGGCGCGGCGGGAGCCGGGAGGAGGTCCCAGCTTCAGAAAGGCATCGAAGAAGGCTTCGACCCCGTAATTCGTCAGAGCGCTGCCGAAGAAGACGGGGGTCACCTGGCCTTGAAGAAACCGATCGTGGTCGAACGGCGCCCCGGCCACGTCGAGCAGGTCGAGGTCGCCCTGGAGCTGGTCCCGATCGGACGGTGAGAGCCGGTCGTCGTCAGGATCGTCAAGTCGACAGGTGGTCGTCGGCACGACGAGCGATCCGCGGGCCGCGGGGTCAAATAGCGTCACCTCGCGCGTTTCGCGATGGCAGAGGCCGCGGAAGTCTCGGCCCAGACCGACCGGCCAGTTCAAGGGGGAGGCGGCAATGCCCAGAACGCGCTCGATCTCGCTGAGAATGCCCAGCGGATCACTGCCAGGGCGGTCGAGCTTGTTCACGAACGTCAGGATGGGAATCCCGCGCCTGGCGCAGACCTGAAACAGCTTCTCAGTCTGCGGTTCGACCCCCTTCGTCGCGTCGAGTACCATCACGGCGCTATCGGCGGCCATCAAGGTCCGATAGGTGTCTTCGCTGAAGTCCTCGTGGCCGGGGGTGTCGAGCAGGTTGACGCGAACCCCTTGATAATCGACGCTCAGGGCCGTCGAGGTGATCGAGATCCCCCGCTGCCGTTCCAGGGCCATCCAGTCCGAGGTTACCGCCCGCTGATTCCGCCGACCGCGGACCATACCGGCCACGTCGAGGCACCCGGCATAGAGCAAGAGCTTCTCGGTCAAGGTTGTCTTGCCGGCGTCGGGGTGAGAGATGATGGCAAAGGTCCGCCGTCGCCTGACCTCGGCCCTGACCGTCGGATCAAAGATCGTGGTGCCTGGATCCGCTTCGCCTGGAAGATGCCCCCGACCGTTCCCATCCAGAAGTTTCATTCCGTATCCGTTGATCATGTCCAGAACATCGCCGGAGATCGCGAGCCGAGCGAAATGTTCCCGGTGCTCGCGGCCACTCGGGAGACTTCCGCCTTGCTCTCCGGGGAACGTCCCGTTTGCGCGTTCAGGCGAGGCAATCATTCATTGGTGTGTTGGCATTCGAGTGTATCGGGTTCGCGCCGAGCCAGCAAGGCAAGCATCCCTTGAAGCGACGCGGCGGAAGCCAGCCGGCCAGAGGCTCAATCGTGCGGACACTTGCTGAGCGCGCGGGATCTCGGTGGCGGATCGCTCCAAGAGAGGAGCGACCTGCCCCGACGGTTCACCTCTCCGGAATACTCCCTGCACCGGGAGGCCGGTCGTCTTAACTCAGCGCCCAGAGGGTGATTCGGGTCGCCGGAGTCCAGTAATCCGAGACCCGATACTCGCTGGAGAAGGTTGATCCGTCCCACGAGTCGAGATGCCCGGTGGCGTCCGAGAATCGGATGTCGAAGGCGATGATCCCTTTCAGGGCCGAGAGCGTCTTCGGATCAAACGCCGTGCCGGCCTTTTTTCGATGATCCACGGCGGGCTTGCCGAGCATGAGCGGAAGCCAGGTCCGCATCTCCGCCACCCGCAGGGCGTAGTACTTCTTGTCGCCTCCTCGAACCGTCAAGAGGCCATTGCGACGGGCGGGCAAGGGCACGCCGCTTTCATTCAGCCCTCGGCTGAGCCGAATGGCGCAGGTGTTCGTGATGTAATCCGCATCAATTCCGCCACCGATGAGCGTTTTGACCGCATCGGAATCAGGATAGTTGACATAGTCGAGGAACTCGGCTTGGAACTTCGCCCAGGTCGGCTTCATGGCAGCACTCCACAGATGGCGAGTGAACTGACACCGAGGGAGCCAGTCTCAGCGACCCCCGTTGATGGAGTCAGCGCCGAATCAGGAAGGCAAGCGCGGAACGCTGACCCAGCTCGGGTCGACGTCTGGGGCTATGGGCATGACGAGAGGAAGTGGTCCGCGGGCACGACACCGAGACCACCAACAGATCGAACTATTCTGACCAGCAGCGTGTCATCATGACAGAACAATCGACTCTTGCACAAGTCACATCTGGTTCTCCTCGCACGAGACCGATCAGCGGTCCCTTCCGTTTTCCCCCCTTTGACTCGGTGATCGCGTCGTGGGAGATTGCGCGGGACGCGATTCGATCCGCTCCGATCCTGCGGACGGAGCCACTCAGCTCAGCGGGCTTACGTACCGCCAGCGATGGCCCTGAAAAGGGGTTCGTTGCGATGAGCCGGGCCTCGATCGAATTTTTTGGAATCTTTCGAGACGTTGAAGCGTCCAAGACCTACAACACGTCTGTCACTCCACCGGCCGTATCCTGTTCATGGCCATTCGGCCCGAATCCGGTGGATTGTCGTCCGCCGTTGGCACGCTCAATGCAACTCTTAGGGTGGCAACCTTGACAAATCACTGTCACGGAACGACGCTCTGGGAGTAATGAATGAGCCATGCCTGAGTGCATGGCATTTCCCATCACCCTGGGACGTTGGCAGGCCATTCTGTCTGAGCCGCGTCTCCCGCTCCGCGGGCTTCGCTGAGGAGTCACGACGATGAACTCGAATGCCTCGGAACTGTCGGTCACGCTGTCGCCGGAACTGTTCGCCCAGGTTCAGGAGGAAGCCAAGGCGCTTGGCTTGCCGATCGAGTGGCTGATCGCCTCGCTGATCGTGGACACGGTTGATGAGGTAGAACCGGCGCTGGTGGCGGTCTGAGGGGCGCAAGGCCCGATCCGACCGCCGGCCCGTGCGTGATGATTCGCTTCCATGACCTCGAACCGATTAAGACGAACGGATGACCGGTTCGTCGGTCGCGTTGATGTGATCGCAACCTGACCGCGGCGCTCAGTGCGCCGGGGTGCAGCCGTAATCGAGCGCAAAGAACCGCGTCCGCTTCGGGCACGGGGGGCGTCGATCGTACATCAGGCCGAGGATCAGGCCGGGGGCGACCTCTCGGAGTTCGTCCCGGTATGGCCCGTAGAGGCGGGAGGTTCGTTCGTAGTCGAGGATCAGAGCAGGGCCGCCGTCGAGCCAGGAATGGCCGTAGGAAAGTTCGCCGTGGATGGCCTCGATCCCGAAGAAGCGATTGACGGCCATCCCTTGCGCAGGGTCGAAAATCTTACCTTGCCAGACCGCCCGACCGACCTTCGAGGCCGGTACGGCCATGATCGAGCCGGGCAGAATGACCGGGCGCCCCGTGACCGGGCCGTTGGGAATCGGGGCGGGAGGTGATTGCCGGTAGAGGCTTTCGAGCGCGACCGGATCGAGCCGGACGAGATCATCGAGCGTCCGCACCACCAGTCTTTCGGGGGGAGGGGGGATCATCGCCCCCGATCCTTGTCCGATCGCCACCGAGCCGACCACCGATCCCAACCCGACCAGCGTGATCACGACGTGAGCGAAACCCCGGAGCATGACGGCGACCCTCCCTGGTCCATCCCGATTTGCGAACGAGACGGCCTGGTTCGGATCGCGCTGATCCGCGCCGTCGCAGTCGATCGCATCGGTTCGGATCGCCCAGGGACTCCAGGGATGCTCGACGTGATCGGCGTCTCGCGGCAGTTCGATCCGAATTACCCCTTCGGCCTGTTCGGCTCGGAGGCGAGCGAGGCCGGCGGCGGTCCCATGCGCGGGCCGGGCGTTAAGGGAGCGATCAGGGTGTTCTCGGCCGAGCCCTCATCGCGGAAGTGGTGCGCGACCCAATCGCGGAAGAGACTTGGCTCGTGCGTCTTGCCCTCGACCTGGAGCCAGTCGCGGTACTCCTTGAACGGCTCGTGCAGGCGCTCGGGTCCGGCGAGGGGGATATGGGTGTAGAAGATCGAGAATTCTTCGAGCGCCTCGTCGGGCGAGTGCCCCAGGACCACCAGGCGATACAGCGCACTGGCCAGGCCGGTCCGATCGGCGCCCGACTTGCAGTGGATGACCAGGGGATAGCGGCAACGGTCGAGCAGGTCGATCAGCGTCAAGAGTTCCGCCCGGCTGGGCCGCCGAGTGGCCTTCATGGGGAAGTCGTAGAAGTCGATGCCGGCCTGTTCCGTCGCCTCGACCTCGGCCGCGTACCAGGAATCGGTGTACCAGCCGCCCCGAAGGTTTAGAATCGAACCGGGCTGAAGCTCGGCGATCAGGTCGTCGAGGTTGCCCTTCGGCTGGGCGCATCGGTAGACCTTGCCCGGATCGACCGCCCCCACATTGCCCAGGAACAAGGCCCGGTGGAACACCGCCGCCGAAGCCACGAGCAGCACGAGCAGCACCACGGCCAGTCGCTTGAGCCTTCGAAGCCTTCTGGCGCGACGATCGGAAGTCTGCTGGGGCCGCTGCGGGTGATCGGATTCCACGACGCTCCGTCCTTTCTCTGGCCGGTCTTGCGGGATCGAGCCTCCTTCAAGTCCGTTTGAGACTCTATCGCCCCCCCTTCGAGGGTCAATCCCAGTCGCCGCCGAACGGCGCCGGTGGGCGCGATGGAGAAAAAAATCCAACGAGTCGCGCGTTGACACCCGCCCTGGATCTTCGATAATACTGTCGTGGTTCGCCACGGCTTCCAAGAGCCTGTCCGAACCCCACCTGGAGAGGTGGCTGAGTGGTTGAAAGCGACGGTTTGCTAAACCGTTATACTGGGAAACCGGTATCGGGGGTTCGAATCCCCCCCTCTCCGCTTGCTCAGAAATGCCTTGACCAAACCACACACGCCCAGCCCTGGAGATGATCTCCGGAGCTGGGCGTGTTGACGTTGTGGGTCGAGCGGATTTGGCCAAAGGGGATCGGAAACGGGGGAGGGTCATCCACCCGGCCCGATCCCTGCGGGTTGTTGGCCGATTGCTCAGGCGATGATGTCGTGCACGACGTTGCCGTGAACGTCGGTCAGGCGGTAGTCGCGGCCGGAGTAGCGGTAGGTCAGGCGGGTGTGATCCATGCCCATCAGGTGCAGGATCGTCGCGTGGAAGTCGTGGACGTGGACCGGGTTTTCGGCCGGGGCGTTGCCGTACTCGTCGGAGACGCCGTAGCTGAAGCCTCCCTTGACGCCGCCACCGGCCAGGAAGCAGGTGAAGCAGCGGCTATGGTGTCCGCGACCGACCGGGGTGAGATCCTGCCAGGGGGTCCGGCCGAACTCGGAGCAGCCGACGATGAGCGTATCGTCGAGCATTCCGCGGCGCTTCAGGTCGGTAATGAGGGCGGCGATCGGCTGGTCGATGTTCTTGGACAGCTTGCGGTGGTCGTCGATGTTGTTGTGGCTGTCCCAGTTGGTGTTGGAGCCGACGTCGAACAACTCGACCACGCGGACACCGCGCTCGACCAGCCGCCGGGCGGTCAGGCACTGGGCGGCGAAGGAACTGGGGTCGTCGGTGCCGGCCCCGTAAAGATCAAGGGTTTCGGATGTTTCGCCGCCGAGATCGAAGGCTTCGGGAGCCTCGCGCATCAGGCCGTAGGCGGTGTCGAAGGTGGCCATCCGAGAGGCGAGCATGGCGTCGCCGTCGCGACGAGAGAGGTGAGCCTCGTTCAGGTCGCGGAGCATCAAGCCTTCAAGCTCCCGACGCGAGACGGATTCGACCGGGCTCTTGACGTCGGGCAGGGGGTTGTCACCGGGGATCACGCGGACCCCCTTGTGATAGGCGGGCAGGAAGTTCGAGTCCCAGACCTGGAAACCGTTGTAAGGCTCCTTGCCTGCCAGGACGACGAACGAGGGCAGGTTCGTATTGAGCGTCCCCAGGCCGTAGCTGACCCACGAGCCGATGCTCGGCAACGGGATCGTGACCGACCCGGTGTGCATGCCCAGGGTGGCGGCCGAGTGCCCGGCCGAGTCGCCGTGGACGGTGTGCAGGAAGCAGAAGTCGTCGATCACGCCGCCGACGTGCTCGAACAGCTCGCTGACCATCTTGCCCGACTCGCCCCGGGGGCGGAACGAGTAGGGGGAGGCCAGGACCTTGCGCTTGCCGACCTCCTTGTCGTGGTCGGCCTGGAGTTGCGGCTTGTAGTCGAACGTGTCGAGATGCGAGAAGCCGCCGGTCATGAAGAAGATGATCAGATGCTTCGCCTTGCTCGGGAAGTGGCCGGGGCGAGGGGCGAGCGGGTGCCCCTCGTTGGCGGCGGCGGCAATCGAGAGCTGACGATACAATCCCAATCCGCCGGCCGTGGCAAATGCGGAGGCGCGGCGGAGCATGGTTCGGCGGTCGATCGGTTCAAACGCCATCGGCGAGGGCCCTCCGTCGAGCATCGAGCATCACGGCGATCAATCAGTCCACGTGGAAAAATTCATTCGAGGCGAACATGGCGCGGGCCAGGGCCGACCAGGCTTCCGACTCGCAGCGATCGTCGGCGCAGCCTTCCGAGATCAGGCTGGCCTGATACTGGGCAAGGAAGGTTTCGGCCCGCTCGCGTTCGTTGTCGGTCGGCCTACGGCCGAAGGCGAGCAGATATGCCTGTTGGAGCCGGGCGTCCGGGTCGGCCATGCTGGTCACGAGCCGGCCGGCGAACCGCTCGGCCTGGTCGTGGACGAACGTGTTGTTGAGCAGATAAAGAGCCTGGAGCGAGACGGTCGAGCTGTCTCGCATGGCGGTCGTGGCCCCGGCATCCGGCCCATTAAAGAGCGAGAGATACGGGTGGGGGTGGAGCCGCTGGACCATCAGGTAGACGCTCCGGTGTTCCGACGGATAAAGCGCCTTGAATTGATGGTGGGCGGTGAAGGTCCAGGTGTTGACCTCCGGGAACGGATGCGGGCCGGGTCGGTCGGTCTTCAGGTTGCCACCAAGGGCGAGCAGACCGTCTCGGAGAGCCTCGGCGTCGAGCGGGCGGCGGTCGAATCGCCAGTACCAGGTGTTGCCGGTGTCGATCGCCTCGTTATTCGGGTCGCGGGTCGAGGCGAGCCGGTAGGTTTCCGACCGCATGATCCGTCGGTGCATTTCTTTGATCGACCACCCGGACGCGATGAAGTCGCTCGCGAGCCATTCGAGCAGGTCGGGATGCGTGGGGGGGGTGCCCCTCAGGCCAAAGTCGGACGGGGTGGCGACGATCGGCTTGCCGAAGTGGTGCTGCCAGAGGCGGTTGACCATGACCCGGGCGACCAGATCGCGCGGGGGGCCGTCGGTCAGCCACTCGGCCAGGGCCAGGCGACCGCTGCCGGTCTCGGGCAGGTCGATTTTGCCGGAGGGGTCGAGCACGCGGAGGACGCCTCGGGGAACGACCTCTCCCAGGTTCCGCGGGTCGCCGCCCTTCTGGAACTCCGCATCGGTCGGCTCGCCGTCCCGGACGGCATAAGCCTTCGGGGCGAGGGCTTCGGGACCGGCCTCCTCCAGTTGCGTCAACTCGGTCTTCACGCCGTTGATGCGGCGGTTCTGGCTTCGGGTGGTCCGCAACAGTTCGACCTCGGCCCGTTCGATCCGGTCGGGGAGGCCGACGAACTGCTCAACCGCGGCGGCGAAGCCGGCATCGCCGATTGCCTGGGACGCCTCGGCCTCGGTGGTGCTCAGCTCGGCCTTCAGGTGGGCGATCGTCTCGTTGTACTGCGATTCGAACTCGGAGAGCCGCGACGGGGGAACGAGCGGGGCGAATTCGCTCGGCCGTCGCACTTCCTCGGCGCCGGCGAAGGGGTACTTCGTGCCGGCGAAAAAGCCGTAGAGGGCGTAATAGTCATTCGCGCTGATCGGATCGAACTTGTGATCGTGGCATCGGGCACACCGCATCGAGAGCCCGAGCACGACCTGGCCGGTCGTGTGCAGGGTGTCTTCGATAATCTGGTGGATGTCTTCCAGCTTGCGGGTGCCGAACCGCTTTGACTGAGCGATGAACCCGGTGGCGATGACCTGCCGGGCGTAGTCCTCTTCGGGGCCTTCAAGGGCGAGGATGTCGCCGGCAAGCTGTTCGTGGAGGAACTGGTCGTAGGGGATGTCGGCGTTGAAGGCGTCGATGACGTAATCGCGGTACAGGTACGCCTCTCGGATCGGGTAGTCCGAGTTGTCCCCGGCGGTGTCGGCATAGCGGGCGAGGTCGAGCCAGTAGCGTCCCCAGCGCTCGCCGTAGTGGGGGCTGGCGAGCAGTTCCTCGATCAAGCGGTCGTAGGCGTCGGGCCGATCGTCGTTGACGAAGGCCTCAACCCGCTCCGGCTCGGGGGGCAATCCGATCAGGTCGAACGTGGCACGACGGATCAAGGCGCGGCGATCGGCCCGATCGACCGGATAGACACCCGCCTCGCGTTGCTTGGCGGCGATGAGCTGATCGATTGGCTCGGTGGCCCAGCCAGTCGGATCGACGGGAGGCTCGATCGGACGGAGCGGTCCGAAGGCCCAGTGGGTTTTCCCCTCGATCGGCCCGCCGGCGGTCGCCTCGGGCCAGGGGGCTCCGGCAGCGATCCAGGCGGCGAAATCGTCGCGAACCTCTCGGGAGAGGGGCTCCTCCGGAGGCATCTTGAGCAGCTCGTCCTCGTGCGAGATGGCGAAGGTGAGCAGGCTTTCCTCGGGAGCTCCCGGCTCGATGGCCGGGCCGCTCACGCCGCCGTCGAGCATTGCCTGTCGGCTGTCGAGCCGCAGGTCGCCGTTCTGTTTCACCTCGCCGTGGCAGGTGACGCACGATTCAGCCAGAACCGGACGGATCTTCAACTCGAAGAAGGTTTCCGAGGCCGCATCGGGGGCCTGAGCCTGGGCGAGGCCTCCGCTGCAGGCCAAGACCACCGAAACCATCCAGACCGATGCCGTCCGATTCATCATCGCTTACCTCCCCGCTCGGGCCGGGCGATGGGACGAGATTATTCAACAACCATTGGATGAGCCTAGCAGCCTTCGGAACGACTCGCAAGCCCGAAGTTGTTCGAGGGCGAGGGACTTGCACGATTGCGGTTGCCGAACCGGGGGATCGTGTCATGATGGTCAGATGTCACCGAGGGCGAGCGGTCGCCTTTCGGACGAATCGCCCGAGCGGGATGCCTTCAACCCCAGCAAGCCCGGTTATGCCTCGGTTTCTTCACACGGCGGACATCCACCTCGACAGCCCGATGGTAGGGCTGGAGCGGTACGACGGCGCGCCGATTGACCGGCTGCGATCGAGCACGCGGCGGGCCTTGAAACGCATGGTCGAGCTGGCCATCGAGCAGCGGGTCGATTTCGTCCTGATCGCCGGCGATCTCTACGACGGCACCTGGCGCGATTACAACACGGGGCTGTTTCTTCGCAAGACGCTCGAAGCGCTCATCGACGCCAAGATCCCCGTCTACATCATCGCCGGCAATCACGATGCTCAGAACAAGATGACCCGGTCCCTCTCGCTGCCCGAGGGGATCACGATGCTCGAAACCGACAAACCGGAGACGATCTCCCTGCCCGAGATCGACGTGATGATTCACGGCCAGGGGTTTGCCACGGCGGCGGTCACGCAGGACCTTTCGGTCCGATACCCGGCGCCGGTGGCCGGCTGTCTGAACATCGGCATGTTGCATACCTGCGTTGCGGGGGCCGAAGGGCACGAGCGCTACGCCCCGTGCTCGGTCGAAGGGTTGCGGGCGAAGGGGTACGACTACTGGGCGCTCGGTCATATTCATGTGCGGCACAACGTCGCGGATGATCCGTCGATCGTCTTTCCCGGCAACCTGCAAGGGCGGCACATCCGCGAGACGGGGCCGAAAGGATGCCTGATCGTCGATCTCGAACCGGGCCAGGAACCGCGATCGACGTTTCACCGGCTCGACGTAATGCGCTGGGAGGTCTGCGACCTCGACGCCTCGAACCTGGAACGGCCGAGCGATTTGATCGGTCTGGTCGATCAGGGGCTGCGCCGCCTGCTCGACGAGGAAGACGATCCCGACCGCCTGCTGGCCGTGCGGGTCCGGGTGCTGGGGGCGACGCGATGGCACGAAGCGTTCGTGGCCGACAGCGCCCGATGGATCAACGAGATTCGGGCCGAGGGGCTCTCGATCGACGGCGATCGGCTCTGGATCGAGCGGGTCAAGCTTTCGACCCGGCCCCGGCTGCGGGCTTCGGAACGGGACGGCGACGGCCCGATCGACGCGTTGATGAGCCTGGTCGATTCGTACCGCACCGACGAGCAGAAGCTCCGCGACCTCGGCGATCGGCTGGCGGACCTGCGCCGCAAACTCCCTTCGGAATTCACGACCGGCGACGACCCCTTGAGCCTCGATGACCCCGACTGGCTCCGGGAGATGCTCGACCGCGCCGGCCCTCTTCTCCTGCATCGGCTCCGATCCGCAAGCGAACCGCGCTCATGAGACTTCGACGCCTCGACCTGCTGGCCTTCGGGCCGTTCACCGATCTGTCGCTCGACCTCTCGGCTGGGTCGTTCGGCTTGCACCTGATTCACGGACCGAACGAGGCCGGGAAAAGCTCGACCCTGCGTGCCATCCACAACCTCTTTTATGGCATCCCGCTCCGATCAAACGACAACTTCCTTCATGAGCACAATCAGATGTGCCTTGGGGCCGAGATTGAAAATCGGGCCGGCAACGTGCTCGCCTTCCAGCGGCGGAAAAAGAACAAGAATGCGTTGACCGCTCTGGATGACTCTGCCACGCCGATCGAGCCCGAAACGCTCGATCGGTTCCTCGGCGGGGTCGATGAGGACACCTTCCGGGCGCTCTTCGGGATCGACCACCATCGGCTCGTCGAGGGGGGCAAGGCGATTCTGGAAGGGAAGGGCCAGGTCGGCCAGCTCTTGTTCGCCGCCGGATCGGGCCTGACCGGTCTGAAAGCGGCGACCGGCACCCTTCAAAAAGAACTGGATGATCTGTTCAAGCCCCGAGGTCAGAATCCTGAGATCAACCGGTTGCTCTCGGAACTGGCGGCCTTGCGCAAGCAGGTTCAGGAGTCTCAGCTTCCGAGCGACGAGTGGACCCGTCATCATGAGGCGCTCCGCGACGCCTTGCACGCGAAAGAGGAATTCGACCTCACCCGCCAGGATCGCTCCCGAGCCCGCAACCGCCTGCTGCGCATTCAGAGCGCCAAGAAGCCGATCGCCGAACGAGACGAATTCCTGACCCGGTTCGAGGAGCTGGCCGACGTCGTCCCGCTTCCCGAAGACTTCGCCGATCGCCACCGATCGGCCCGCGAATCCCTGACCCGGGCTCTCGCCCTGGCCGAACAGGCCAAGATGGATCGCGACGCGCTGGCCGCCGCGCTCGAAACGATCGCCGTGCCCGACGAATTGCTCGCGCAAGGCGAGTGCATCGAGTCGCTCTACCAGCGGCTCGGAGCCCATCTGCTCGCTCAGGAGCATCGACCAGGGATCCGAGCCCAGCAAACCAGCGACGAGCATTACGCCCGCAACCTGCTGGTCGAGCTAGGCAAGCCTCGGGATTTAGAGCAGGCCGCGGCCCTTCGACTCCGGGGAGACGAGCCCGATCTGATCCGGGGGCTCGGACGCGAGCACGCGTCGATCGAAACCAGTCTCGACCGTCACCGCCAGGCGTTCGAGGCGCAGGTGGCCCGCCTGGAGGAACTGACCGAAGAACTCGACGCGATCGGTCCCGAGCCGGACATCAAACCCCTGCGACGGGTGGTTCAGCGTTGCCGGAAGCTCGGTGATCCCGAGGAGGAGTTGCGGACCTTTCAATCGGCTCGCGAGCAGGAACAACGAGCCTTGCAGCGGGCGCGTCAAGGACTGCCGCACTGGGATGGCTCGCTTGAGGAACTGGTCCAGCTCCGGCCTCCGCTCGACGAAACGATTGCCGAGGCATCGCAGGCGGTCACCGATCACACGCAACGCATGAACCAGCTTGAACGGGACCTGGCGACCGTGACGGCGGATCTCGACGCGGTCGAGGTTCAGATTCGCACCTTGACGCTCGAACATGACATGCCGACCGAGGCCGATCTGGCCGCCTCCCGAACTCGACGCGATGAGGGCTGGCAGCTTGTCCGGCGCTCGTGGCTCGACCAGGCCGCGCCGACAGACGAGACCGTCGCTTTTATCGCCGAGTTCGCGCCGGGGGGATCGCTCGACGGAGCCTTCGAGCGCAGCCTGTTGCGCGCCGATGAACAGGCCGACCGCCTCCGCCGCGAGGCCGATCGAGCCGCAACGCTCGCCAATCACCTCGCCCACCGCGAGAAGCTCAACAGCCGCCGGGCCGATCTCCAGCACGCGAAGCAACAGGTGGCCGACGCCGTGGAGCAGCTCCGGCACTCTTGGGCCGATCGGCTCCGCACGCTCGGGCTTCCGGATCGACTTGGTCCGGAGGAACTGCGAGCCTGGCTCCGCCGCCGCGAGGCGATTGTGGAGGCGGTTGAGGCGCTTCGGCTTCAGGACGAGCAGATCGAATCGCTTCAACGCACCATCGCCGAGTCCCGAGACGCGATCGCCTCGGCCTTACCGGACGGCTCGGAATCGAAGGGGATCGCCACCGAATCGCTCGCCGATCGGCTGGAGCGGGCCGAGGCCGTAATCGCCGAGGTTGAGGAACGCCGGACCCGCCGCGAGGAGACGAGGAAGAATCTTCAGCACGCCCGCCGCGAGCGCGACGAGGCCGAGCGAAGGCTCCTCGAATCGACCCGCCATCGCGAGCAGTGGCACGCTCGATGGGAGCCGTTGATGGCCCGGATCGGCCTCGAACCCGAGGACACCCCGGCGCAGGCCGATCAGTTTCTCGATCGGATCGACAAGCTGTTCGCCCACCTGGACAAGGCCCGAGGGTTCAAGGCTCGAATCGACGGCATCGACCGCGACGCGAGGGAATTCGCCCACGATGTCGCCGAGGTTTGCCGAGCCATCGCCCCTGATCTGGTCGAGCGGCCGGTCGAGACGGCCGTGGCCGAGCTGTATCGCCGGCTCGGCGAGGCGCGGGACCTCCGCAAGCATCGAGAGACGACCCGGCAGAACTGCGAATCGGCCGTTGCGAAGCTCCGAGCGGCCGAGCAAACGATTCTCCAGGAGCAGGCGAGGCTCGACACCCTCTGCCAGGAAGCCCGCTGCGACTCGGCCGACGAGCTGCCCGAGGCCGAGGCCAGGGCCGCCGATCGGTCGAGGGTCGAAAGCGAACTGAGGCGCGTGGAGGACCAGATCCGCGACCTCAGCGCGGGGGCCTCGCTGGAGGAGTTCATCGCCGAGGCAAAATCCGTCGATGCCGATGAAATCGACCTGCTTCTTCAGGAACTCGACACGGAAATTGATGAGATTGAGCAAGAACGATCACGCCTCGACCAGACGATCGGCGGCGAGCGGGAGTGGCTCCGATCGCAACAGGGGGGAGACGACGCGGCCCTGGCCGCCGAGCGGACGCAGTCGCTGCTGGCCGAGTTGCGGTCGAAGGTCGAGGATTACGCCGCGCTCAGGATCGCCACCGAACTGCTCCACCGCGGCATCGAACAGTTCCGCGAGGAGCACCAGGGGCCGGTCATCCGCCGCGCCGGCGAGCTGTTCGCCGAGCTGACCTCCGGCTCGTTCCAGGGGCTCGACTTCGACGAGGACGACCACGGACGCCCCGTGTTGCTCGGCGTGCGGAACGGTCAGCGCGTCGGGGTCGAAGCGATGAGCGACGGCAGTTGCGATCAGCTTTATCTGGCCCTTCGCCTGGCGAGCCTGGAAGGCTGGCTCGACCGCCACGAGCCGATCCCCCTGATTGCCGACGACATTCTTTTGAATTTCGATGACGAGCGATCGGCCGCCGCCCTGCGCGCCCTGGCCGAGCTGTCGCGTCGGACTCAGATCCTGTTCTTCACGCACCATGAGCATCTGGTCGAGCTGGCCCAATCGAGCCTGCCAGCCGATGTCCTGTTCCTGCACCTGCTGGAACGTTCGGCTGTTTCGGCAACCGCCTGACACCGCATTGCCGGGAAGGCGAGTTCATGGGGAGGCCGGGGTAGAGCCCTGCCTTGACGCGTACGCCGGGGGCTGGGACGCTGGTGCGATTCTCCCGCCAGGCTCAGCCGAAGTGCCGCCCGAGCGGCGATCCGAACGAAGGACCCGACCGTGATGACCGAGCCCGAGCCCGCCCCTTCTCCCGCAAAGCCCGACGACCTGGCCGCGCTGGCCGACCTGGCCGAGTCGTATCGGACCATGCGATCCGAGATTGCCAAGGTGATCATCGGCCAGGATGAGGTGGTCGAGCAGTTGCTCATCAGCCTGTTCGCCCGGGGGCATGTGTTGCTCGTCGGCGTGCCGGGCCTGGCCAAAACGCTGCTCGTGGGGACAGTGGCGCAGATCCTTCACCTGAGCTTCCGTCGGATTCAGTTCACGCCGGACATGATGCCCTCGGACATCACCGGAACGGACATTCTTCAGGATGATCCCGAGACCGGCCGCCGCCGCTTCGTGTTCATTCAGGGCCCGCTGTTCGCCAATGTCGTCCTGGCCGACGAGGTCAACCGTACGCCTCCGAAAACGCAGGCCGCCTTGCTCGAAGCGATGCAGGAACGCCACGTTTCGGCCGGGGGGCAGACGTTCGACCTGCCTGATCCGTTCTTCGTCCTCGCCACGCAGAACCCGATCGAGCAGGAGGGGACGTATCCCTTGCCCGAAGCCCAGCTCGACCGCTTCATGCTCAACGTCCGCGTGCCGTATCCGACGCCCGACGAGGAGCTGGAAATTCTCCGCCGCACGACCGGAGAGCCCAGCCCCGCCCCCGAAGCCTTCCTCACGGCCGACACCATTCTGACCCTTCAGCGCCTGGTGCGACGGGTACCCGTGCCCGATCACGTCTTCCGCTACGCCCGCGACCTCGTCCGCGCGAGCCGGCCCGACCAGCCCGAGGCCACGGCCTTTGTTCGCACGAATGTGTCATGGGGAGCCGGTCCCCGGGCCGGGCAGGCGCTCATCCTCTGTGCCAAGGCCCGAGCCGTCCTGCATGGTCGGTTCGCCGCCGGGATTGACGATGTGAACGCCGTCGCTCGCCCGGTGCTGCGACACCGGATCGTCACCACCTTCCACGCCGAGGCCGAAGGAATCGACTCCGACCGCGTCATCGCCCAGCTTCTCGACGACGTGCCCAACCCCGTCGCCACCGCGGCCGATCGGCTGGCGGGATCGCGATGATCGTACTTGCGACTCTGGTTCCTGTTTCAGCCTCCAACGGATCACCCCATGCCTCCGAACACGCCTCCCGACCCGACGGCCGACCTCGACCCCGAAGCGCTGGCGCGGTTCGGACGGCTGGAACTGCTGGCAAAGCTAGTCGTTGAGGGGGTCGTGAGCGGCTTGCACCGGAGCCCGTTCAAGGGGTTTTCGGTCGAGTTCGCCGAGCATCGGCCGTATGGTCCCGGCGATGAGATCCGGCACATCGACTGGCGGGCATTCGGGAAGACAGATCGCTACTACGTCCGTGAATATGAAGAAGAAACAAATCTCAAGGCGTATCTTGTTCTCGATACCTCGGGAAGCATGGCCTTCGCCGGACGCACGATCTCGAAACTGGAACACGCGAGACGGCTGGCGGCGTCGCTTGCCTACTTGATGATTCGCCAGCGCGATGCGGTGGGGCTGGTGACGTTCGATGGCGAGGTGCGGTCGATGATTCCGGCGCGGTCGGCTCCCGGTCACTTCTCGGTCCTTTGCCGGGCGATGGAGCAGGCCAGGCCAGGCGGAGAAGCCCCGTTGCACCGCGTCTTGCACGCCTTGGCCGAGCGGATTCGACGGCGAGGGCTCATCGTGATCTTCTCCGATGGGCTGGATGACCTTGATGCGCTCTGCCAGTCGCTCCGGCATCTCCGGCACCGGCATCACGAGGTCTTGTTCTTTCACATCCTCGCGCCGGAGGAAGAATCGTTCGACTTCGCCGGCCCCGTCCGATTCCAGGACCTGGAAGCGAGCGGCCGGGCCATGCGGGTCGACCCGTCGGCCCTGCGGGCGACCTACCTGGAGCGGTTTCAGACGCACTGCCGGTTGCTCCGCGAGCGTCTGCTCGGCATGGGGGCCGACTACCAGCACGCCCCGACCACTGAGGCCCCCGAGCGAATCTTGCTCGACTACCTCGCCCGTCGTACTGGCCGCTCGCACGGTGTGCCACGCTCCTGAGCACTCCGGCGGCCCAGCGTTCCCAATGCAGAGCCCCTGGTACGAACCGAGCCGACGGTGGTAAGGTGGAAAGGTCGAGATGCGCGGCCGGTACTGCGACCCTGGCCGACGCGGAACGTATCACATCGCGGACGAGCACCCACGGAGAGGGCGACCATGCGGCTTCGGATCTTCGTGTTCCTCATCATCGGAGTGGGTAGCGGGATCTTCCTCGGCGGGACCTCCATTCGGGCCGACGAGTTGGAAGAAGCCCGGCGCGACTGGCAAACCGGCCGCTATGCGCGTGCCCTGGAGCGGCTCGAAGCCCTCGAACCGGCCGACCCGAGCGAGGTCGCCCGAATCGCCCGACAGAAGGCCGAATGCCTTCGCAGCATGGGACGCATCGACGAGGCGATCGCAACCCTCGACGCACTGGCCGGAGCCGACGAACCCGATCCCGAACTTCTCGGCCTGCTCGCCGATCTGCAGTTCTCAAGGGGTCAGTGGGACACCGCCGACGACCTCGTCGCCCAGGCGCTCGAGGCCGACACCCTCTGCCGACGCGCCCGATGGGTCGCGGCCCTCTTGCACGATGCCCGGGGAGAATCAAAGGAAGCGATCGAAGCCTATCGCTGGTTCATTCGAGACTTCAACGCCCGCAACAAGGAAGCCCGCCGCGATCCCGACGCGCTCATCCTGATCGGCCAGGCCGCCCAGCGCTACTATCGGGCCACAGCCCGAGGCGAAGACCTGGCGCAATCGCTCAACGATGTGATCAACGAACTGTATGAAGGCGCGCTGAGAGTTGATCCCCGCGCCTGGCAGGCCGCCTGGTTGCAAGGGGAACTGTTCTTCGACGGCTACCAGCAAGGCAACGCCCGCCGAGAGCTGAACCGCGCCCTGCTGATCAACCCCAGCGCCGCCGAGGTTTTGGTGACGCTTGGCCGGATCGACCTCGACAATTATGCCCTGAGCGACGGCCGATCGAAGGCCGAGGCCGCGCTGGAGATCAACCCGTCGTATGCTCCCGCCCTGGTCTTGCTGGCCGACCTGAATCTGTCGGACGAGCGGTTCACCGACGCGCTGGAGGCGTCGAAGAAGGCGGTGGCCCTGAACCCTCGCGATCAGGACGCATTGGCCCGCCTCGCGGCGTCGTATCAGTTGCTCGTGCAGCCGATCGGCGCGGCGGCGGCCGAGGCCGCGGCGTTGCGCGATACCCCCCGGCCGGTGGTCTTCTACGAAGCCCTGGGAGATCGCCTGGCCGACCGTCGCAAGTATCATCCGGCCGAACGGGCCTTTCTCGAAGCGATCAACGCCGATCCCGAAGCCGCCGGTCCGAAGGTCGGCCTGGGAATGCTCTACATGCAGATCGGCCGCGAACCCGAGGCCCGGGCCCTGTTCGACGTGGCCTTCGACGCCGATCCGTTCAATATCCGGGCCGACAACATGATGAAAGTGCTCGATCACATGGCCTCGTACGAGGCGATCGAGACCGACCATTACATCGTGCTGGTGGACCCGACGCAGGATCTGCTGCTTGGTCGCTACATGGCCGATTACCTGGAGAAGGTGCACCCCGAACTGGTCGAGCGCTTCGGCTTCGAACCGCCGGGGAAGACCTCAATCCAGATCATGAAGGATCACGAGAAGTTCAGCGGCCGCACCACCGCCTTGCCGTTCATTCCGACCGTTGGTGCCTGCACCGGTAAGGTGGTCGCGCTGGCCAGTCCGGCGGCCACGCGGCAGGCGTTCAACTGGGCTCGGGTGCTCACGCATGAAGTCGCTCACGTGATCACCTTGCAACAAACGAACTTCAATATCCCCCACTGGTACACCGAGGCCCTGGCCGTCGAAAGCGAGGGGGGGCCTCGGCCGCAGGCCTGGAACAAGCTACTCGTCGATCGCGTGCCGAAGCGGAACCTGTTGAATCTGGAGACGATCAACCTCGGCTTCATCCGACCGAAAGAGCCCGACGAGCGGCAACTGGCCTACTGCCAGGCCCAGCTTTACGCCCGGTACATGGTGGAACGCTTCGGAGAGGGCGCGCTGGCTGACCTGCTGGAAGCCTACCGCCGTGGCATGACGACGCAGGAGGCCGTCGAATCGACCTTCGGCGTGCCGGTCGAGGAGTTCGAGGAAGGGTATCTTGCCCACCTCGACGCCGTGGTTGAAACCATCCGGACCCGGGTTGAGGACGAGGAATCGGTCTCCTTCTCCCGCCTCCTGCTCGACACCCGCAAGGAACCCGACAACGCCGAGCTGAACGCCAAGGTTGCCTACGAATACTTCGCCCGCCGAGACTACAAGAGCGCCCGCCCCTTTGCCGAGAAGGCGCTCGAACTCGAACCGCATCAGCCGCTCGCCTCTTACGTCATGGCCCGCGTGATGATGCTCATCGGCGACGAGGCGAAGGCCCTCGAACTGCTCCGCCCCGCCGTCGATGAGGACCGGCCGAACGAGCGCGTGGTGGACCTGCTGGCCGAACTGACCATGAAGGACGGCGATCTTGAGGAAGCCGCCCGGCTTTACGAGCTGGCGCGCCGCGACGACCCCTTGAACTCGAAGTGGCTCGCAGGTCTGGCCCGCGTGCATCTGCGCCAGGGAGATGTGGACGCCTTCCTCGGCGACCTCGCCCGCCTGGCCGAAAACGACCCGGACGATCTGTCCGTCCGGAAGGTTTTGGCCGAGCGCCACCTGGCCCGCGAGGACTTCGAGCAGGCCGTTCGATGGGCCGAGGAATGCCTTTACATTGATGTCAACGACGTGACCGCGCACTCGGTTCTGGGCGATGCCTACACCGGGCTCGGCCGCCATGCCGAGGCCGCCCGCGAGTTCGAGGTCGCGCTCGGTCTCGAACCCAAAGACCCCGACGCCCTGAAGGCCAAGCGCGAACAGGCACTTGCGGCGGCAGGCAACGGCCCCGAAGCTGAGGCCGCCGAAAACGGCGGCGAGCCTGCGGGGGCGACCGTCGCGGAACCGAAGTAAGCCGGCCCAGGCGGCGTTCTGTGAGCGTCGGGCGATCTGGCCTGACGCTCACTCCACCACTCAGAACCGGTAGGTGAACTGGGTGTAGAAGAAGAAGCCGTCGCCGCGGGCGGCCGGGTCAGGGTCCGTCCGCTCGATGAACGTTCCGGAGAAGAACTTGGAAACGCCGAACTGAAAATCGGCGTGCGGGTTCAGATACGTCGTCAACACAATGTCCAGTTCATTGCCCACGAAGCGACCGGCCGCGCCCGATGGGTCGAACCGAATCGGCGCGCCTGCCGCGTTGAACAGGGGCGCTCGGGCCGAGGCCAGGTGAAAGTTGTTGTACCAGAAGACCAGATTGGTCCGTGATCCGAAATTGAGCCGCAGGTAGGCGTGAGGGGCAATCAGGTTCTGCCGACCCACAATGTCCATCAGGCCCAGGTACTTGTGCCCAAACGGGAAGAGCTGGTTGAACGTGGCGAAGTTCCCCGCCCCCGGCCGGCGATTGCCCGAGGCATAATCAAAATAAGCCATGAACAGCGGATTGAACGGCAAGCGGGGGAACTTCCGCCCGAATCCGGCCGACACCGCCCCGGCATTACGGGGCAAGCCCTGATGGAAGCCGAACTGATACGAGGCCTCCCCCTCCCAGAGCCAGTCCTCCCATTCCCCTTGCCAGCGCGTGCCGAGCGTGTGAATCGCCAGGTTGCCGCGCTCGCCATTGAAGACGACACCAGGTTGGTTCTCTTGAAGGAACCCAAGGTAATAGAAATCGTACAGGCGATTCTCGCGGCCCTTGTAGGTCAGGTAGGTTCCAAAGAATTGCTGCGCGTTGTTCGGCTCGTCGAACTGATTGGCAAGAATGATGTTCGGCCGAGACCAGAACAGGTCGAGATTCCAGTTCGGACTGCGCCAGAGGCCGTTGGCCACGTTTTTGAACGTTCGGGGTGAGTTGGCCCAGTCGAGCGGCGAGACAAGCCGCTGATTGCCGAACAGCAGTTGCTGACGATCGCCGAACCGCGCGGAGAATGTCCGCTGGTCCTGATCGTAAAACCGAAACTCACCGAAGGCGTTGAGCAGGTCGCCGTGATTCAGGTCAAGGAAGACCGGTTGCACCGACTGAGGGGTCGAGTCGGCCCAGAACACCTCCACGAAGGTCCGAAAGCGGTTCCAGTACCAGGTGTCGAGATAAAGCCGCTCTCGAAAGAGGCTGTGGTTGTTTTGCTCGCCGATCAGGCGGCGGTTGTCCTCGATCCGTCCCTGCCAGCGGAACTCGCCACCGAAGTCCGAAACGATTGCCCCATCCGCGGCGGGAATCCGTTTGAAGACGTCGAACGGATCGACGAGCCGGTTCTCGGGATCGTCGAGATGGCGAAAGTTATCGTTGTAGTGGGGCATCCCCCAGGGACTCACCGGGGCTGGGGGCGCTCCGGGCTTCCGCCCCTTGGGAAAGGGAGGCACGACGAGCGTCCACGGATACTGCGGAGGCACGTACTGGTACGGCTGCCCCAGGGCGAAGAGGCCAAGCTCGGTCGAGAACGGCCGGAGCGTCTTCGGGGCAAGCTCCAGTCCCGCCCTGGCCTGGGCACAGTAGCGGCACCATCGGGGCCAATCGGCATGCTCGCACGCCTGTTGTCGGGCGGCGCGACGATCAAGAATCGCCTCGACCTCGGGTGGCGAGGCAGGGGGGGGTTCGTTGCCCGACGATCCCAGCGACGCCTGACTCGACGGTGCAACCGGCGAACCGATCGACTGCGGCTCGGCAAGCGGAAGCCCATCCTGAGCCGCCCGAATGCCCGGTCCTCTGGGAACGATCAAAATGATCCCCAGGGCCATCCTTTTCGCCATCAGCCTGAATCGCCATCGAAGCATGCCTCAACCCCTTCTCTTCGATGGCAAACACCCGCCACCCACACCGGAACACCCCTTCTATCGACACAGGCCCTTGCTTCATTCCAATCGATCCGATCTGCGAGCCACGTCCCGCCCCCAGCGACTGCCCGTCCGACACCAGGACCGGCAAGACCATCACAGGCCGATCGCCGGGCCAAACCCGTGCCGATCCGGCCCGATCGGCCGGCCAGGGCGTGCCGATCTTGGAGGACGTGTGGACCTTCGGAGTCGGCGCGTCATCCTCATCGACGAGCCAGGCCGGAGGCTGCGAGCACGCACCCGACCATTTCACGGAGGAATCGGGATGATGAGCAAGCGAGACAGGACGGGTCGGCCGGCTCGACGGTCTTACCGACCGGCCATCGGCGATGCCCTTGAATCACGACAACTCATGTCCACCCTGACCCCGGGCGCCCGCTTTCTGCAACAGCGGGCCTTGCTCGCGCAGCAACTGGGCATCGGCACCCGCGGCAATGTTCAGCGGTTCGTGACCGCCGCCGGCAGCGCGGTGACCGTCACTGACACCGACGGCGAGCGCTACCGCGTTCAGCTAACCGGCGAGGGGGCCATCACCTCGACCTCGTTGCCCGACGGCCGGATCGGTCTGGTCGTGCGTGGCACCAACACGCTGAGCCAACTCGACATCGTTCCCCTGACGCGGGTCCGGGTGCCTCGGGGAGCCCACACCTTCGGGCCGTTCAAGGCGTTTGGCGATGGGATGTTGAACGTCGGCCTGCTCGACGTCTACGGCCCGATCAACGGCATCTTCGGCTACAACACGGCCAAGCTCAGCGGCCCGATGATCGTGCGCGGCGATGCGACCGTCGATCGGATCGCCCTGGCCGAAATGGAGCCGGGCGCGGCGATCAACGTCGCTGGCACCTTGAACCAGCTCGAAATTCTTCGCAGCGCCCACCTGGCGGGGCCGGACACCGGCATCCGCACCGGCCTCGATCTGAACGTCCTGAACGTCGGCGGCTATCTGACGATGACCGACGGCGCGAGCGTCCAGATCGGTCGCGACCTCGGCCTGATCGCGCAGCCGGCCTCGGGCACCGGCCTGGGAGGGCAGGGGGCCCGAATCGACGGCGGCGTGCTGGTCGATGTCGGCAGCATCTTCCGGATCAACCGGACCCTGGCCGCGCCCTTCCTCGACCTGGGTGATTTTGTCGGCACCAGCCGATTCTCGGTCGAGAACCCGTTCCCGGCCGACCGCTTCCTGGTCGTCGGCAATGAGATCCCTTGATCTCCGACGGGACAGCGCTCCCCCGGGCCGACCTTGGCAAAGGTCGGCCCGGGACTGGCAATTCTCGGACTCGCCCTTTAACATTGTGCTGTGATGAGCGAATCTTCCGCCGGAGGGATGACGCTCGGCGCGTTGCAGCGTCGGATCGCCTCGCTCTACGGAGCCAAGGACGCCGCGCGCGGTGACGCCGCGACCTTCCTCTGGCTGACCGCCGAGTTTGGCGAGCTGGCCGAGGCGCTTCGTAGCGGCAGCGACGACGATCTCGCTTTGGAGATGGCCGACGTGCTCGCCTGGCTGGCGACCCTGGCCAATCTTCGAGGGATCGACCTCGACGCGGCGGTTCGACGGAAATACGGCCAGGGCTGCCCCGGATGCGGCGACGACCCTTGCCGCTGCGACCCGTCGGAAAAGCCCTGAGCCGCCGTCCTGACTTGCATCGCATCGCCTCGAATCGCCCCTGGGGAATTCGCCCCGTTCGAAAATTCTTCGATCCGATCTGGTTCATCTCGGCGTCCGGAATGCTCTCTATCCTCGACGATGCCTCTGCGAGCCCGGCCCGGTTCCCTCACGCGATGGGGCCGCGATCGATCGGCGTCAACGCGATGCGAGCGAGCATCGGCCGAACGGCATCCCATCTCCTCCCATCACCAGATCCGCCCGAACCCGCCCCAGGTGACATGCAGCGATCGCGGAGAGGCACCATGAGGTCATCGTTCCGAGTCCACCGCCCGATCCTGGCGGCCATGCTTGCGCTCATCGCAGTTGCCGGGCTGGAACGAGGGGGCGGGTTGGCCGTCGCTCGGCAGTCCGAGCCGGTCGTCACGATCGAGAACATTCGCGTCGGTCTGGCCGAAGATCGGGCCGATCAGTCGTACAAGATCGGCACCTGGACCCCCGTTCGGGTCGATCTTCAAGGTGGCCCGGAGCGGTTCGCCGGAGAGCTTCGGGTCATCGTGCCCGACGACGGCGGCGTGCCCACGATCGTCCGTCGTCGGGTCGACGTTCCGGCCCGATCGCTCGCTTCATTCTCCACCTACGTTCGCCCCGGCGATACCGCCACCACGTTCCGGGTCGAGGTCTTCGATGAGTCGGGGCGACTTCGCGCCCTTGAGACTGAAGACAACGTTTCCTGGCTCGACCCCGAGCAAATCGTCCTGGCCGTAATCGGCAATCCGGGCGGCGTTGATCTGCTGCCGAGCATGTCCGAGTTCCGCTCGACCGACCCCTTGCAGGACGCTCGGCTGGTCGTCTCTCGACTCCGAGTCCCCGAGGGCATTCCCGACCGCTGGTACGGCTACGACGCGGTCGAGGCCCTGATTCTCGACCTCAACGATCCCGGCACACTCGAAAACCTGCAAGATTTCCGCAGCCAGCCCCTCTTGCAGTGGGTCCGCAACGGCGGCCATCTGGTCCTGGCCGGTGGGTTCGCCCAGTGGCAACTCGTGTCCGATCCCGACAGCGTCCTCGCTGACGTACTGCCCGCCTTGCCCGCCGAGCGGACCGAAACGGGCGACCTGGGCACGATCGAATCCTTCGTCGGCTCGATCTCACCGATCACCACGCCCGGCAACCTCGTCTCGGTCACCTCGTTCGAGCCGGTGCCCGGCCGAGGGGCTCGCGTTCTCCTGGTCGATCGATCCGTCGGCGGCCCGGTCATCGTCCGAGGCCCCTATGGCCTGGGACGCGTGACCGTCATCGGGCTGAGTGTCGACGAACGCCCCTTTGCCGATTGGCGAGACCGCAACGCCTTCTGGTCTCGCGTCCTCGACCTCGGCGGCCGAGAGGCAACGACGAGCGACACCAGCACCTCAAGCGCCTTCTACACGGGCGAGGTCCGCGACCTGTCGAGCTACCTGCACCGCTCGCTCGAACAGTTCCAGGGGGTCCGGCTTGTCCCGTTCGGCTGGGTCGCGGGGTTCGTCTTCCTGTACATCCTGCTCATCGGACCTGGCGATTACTTCTTCCTGAAACGTGTGTTAAAGCGGATGGAGCTGACCTGGATCACCTTCCCGGCCATCGTGGTCGTCGTCAGCCTGATTGCCTACGCCACGGCCTACGCGGTCAAGGGGACCGACCTGCGGATCAACCGGGTCGATGTGGTCGACATTGACCAGGGCTTCGGCGATGGTGATCGCTACCTTGCCCGAGGGACCAGCTTCGCCACCATCTTCAGCCCGCAAAACCGTGATTACGATGTGACCGTCCTCCCCCTGCCACTCGACACCGACGCTCCCGAAGCGGCCGAACCCTTGCCCCCCAGCCAGGTCGATGAGGTCATTACCACCTGGTTCGGCACCGCCGAACGCAGCTTCGGCGGCATGGGCAACAACGGCGGCATGGCCCTGACCAGCGCGGGGTATGCCTACCAGTCACCGAACGACCCGAGGTCCAGCACCCCGCCGTCAACGCTCACCGGGGTCCGCGTGCCCATCTGGACAACCCGCGCCCTCATGGGCACCTGGTTCGACGACATGCCCCCGGCCCTCGACGCCGAGCTGACCGACCTGGGGGGGAATCGCCTCGACGGCACGATCACCAACCGCCTCGGCCGGACGATGAATCAGGTGCTCATCGCCTACGCCGGCGACGTCTACCTGTTCGACCAGCCGATCGCCCCCGGCGAGACCGTCCGGATCGCCTCGGCCAGCAACCGGAACCTGACCGGATACCTCGACCAGATCGCCCGAAGCTTCAACCAGATTTATACCTACGACCCCAACGCCACGGTCTCGGTGTCCCGGGGCGACCTGATCCGGTCGCTTAGCTTCGCCCGATCCGGCCGTCGCCAGCGCGGGCAGAAATCGAACCTGGTGCTCGGCCAACTCGACCTGTCGGCCCAGCTCGACCTCCGCCGCCCCATCCTGCTGGCCGAACTCGAAGGCCCCTCCTCGGCGCTGTTGCTCGACGGCGAACAACCGACCACAACCACCCAGGAACGCTCGACCGTCCTCCGCGTCCTGCTACCAACCCCAATGGCCGACTAATGGTCCGCCGCAGTTGATGGGAAGAGGTGACTGGGTCATCCTGTCCGCAGTCGCCAAGGCTCCGCACTCGGCCCCAGACACCTCCGCCCTCGGTCTCATCACCCTTTTGATTCTTCTAAGACGCCCTCAATTCAACGCCCCACCTCGTCTGAGAGGCCCCGCCGATGATCGAAACCCGCGACCTGACCAAGATGTACGGCGACCTCTACGCCCTGAATCGCCTGAACCTGACCCTTAACCAGGGGGATGTTTACGGGTTCATCGGCCCGAACGGCGCGGGCAAGACCACGACCATGCGCATCCTCGCCACGTTGCTCAACCCGACCTGGGGCGAGGCGTACGTCTGCGGCCATTCGATTTACAACGGCGCCAAGGAGATCCGCCGCGCCATCGGCTACATGCCCGACTTCTTCGGCGTTTACGACGACATGAAGGTCATCGAGTACCTCGAATTCTTCGCCGCCGCCTACCGGATCTCCGGCCCGGCCCGCAAGAAGATCTGCGAGGAGGTGCTCGAACTGGTCGACCTGACGTACAAGCGCGACGCCCTCGTCACCAGCCTCTCCCGAGGCATGACTCAGCGCCTCGGCCTAGCCCGCGTCCTGCTGCACGACCCGCAGGTGCTCCTGCTCGACGAGCCCGCCTCAGGGCTCGACCCCCGCGCCCGGATCGAGATTCGGGCCCTGCTCAAGGAACTGCGGGCGATGGGCAAGACGATCCTCGTCTCCAGCCACATCCTTCCCGAGCTGGCCGACATCTGCAACAAGATCGGCATCATCGAGCAGGGGCAGTTGCTCGTCAACGGCGCCGTTTCCGACGTGATGAAGCAGGTCCGCACCGACATCGTGCTGAACATCACCGTGACGGACCGCATGATCGACGCCGCCGACTTCCTCGAAAAGCAGCCCGAAATCGAGTCGGTCGATCAGAAGACCGACCTGAACGACCACACCTTCCTCGTCGTGAAGATGAAACCCGAGGTCATCACCTACGGCTTCCTCGCCCAGCGCCTGATTGAGAACGGCTTCGAGCTGACCCTCTTCCGCGAAGACGAGATCAACCTCGAAACCGCCTTCATGCACCTGACCAAGGGGATCACGAGCTGAGGCCGTCTTCCTGGCGAGCACCTTGCCCCGGTTGGCCGGGATCGTGCCGATCCGTAGTGGGCGATCGGGAGCCCTCGTCTCGATGCCTGGGAGCCGTTTCGTCGTCCGCGTTCCGCCACGGAATGATGCGTTTGGGGTAGCTCCGGTTGCTCGCCAACCGGGGCGGCGCAGCCGCACGAGGCCACGGGAGGCCGCACCGAGGTCTCTCATCGCTCCGCGCCCCCGATTGACGAGCAATCGGGGCCACCCAGGACACACCCAGGACACAGGACGACGCATCACGTGAGGCTGGAAGCACGCGCAGGTTCCGCTATGCAGACCTTCGGATTCGAAGTGGCCCGCAAAGCGGCCCCGATACGACAGGAGGGCATTCCCAAATGCAGCTCGCTCGGATCTCGCTCGTGCTGACCGCGATCGCCTTCGGCGGCTTCGGCCTCTGGCTCCTGCTCCAGCCCGAGGGGATCACGGGGCTCGGCGTCGAGCTGACCCGCCCGGTCGCGCGTGCCGAGATCCGGGCCTTTTACGGAGGCTTGGAACTGGGCATGGCCCTCTTCTTCGCCGTGTCAGCCTCGCGACCGCAATGGTTCGGGCCAGGGCTGTTTGTCCAGGCGACGGCGCTCGGCGGCGCAGCGTTTGGCCGAATCTTCGGCATCGTCGTCGATGGCGTTTCGGACGCCCTCTTCTTCGGCTTGCTCGCCGCCGAGCTGAGCGGCTGTCTTGTCGGAATCGTTGCGCTCAGGCTCCTCGATCGACCGCAACCCTGACGCAACGATCACACGCGGCGCAAAATAAACCGAGGCCGGTCCTACGCGATGTGTCGCCAGGACTGGCCTCGGTTCAAAGGATGCTTAAACGCTCAGGAACCGGCAGACCAACGATCACGCAACCGTGCCGAACGTCTACCGATTGAGCCGAGCGGGGCGATCAGAGCTGGTCGGCCGAAACGACCTCGCCACCGTCTCGGGTGCCGATGCTCCAGATCACGATCTGGTTGGTCGTGTCCTTGATGAAGCGGACCGAACCGTCGCCAAACAGCATGTTCGCACCACCCGGATGGTAGCTGTGGGCGCTGAAGTTGCCGTAGGTGCCGTCGCTGTCACCACCCCAGAGCACGTGGGCGCAGTTGGGGAAGTTCGAGTTGGGCGGCACGAGCATGTTGCCGAGCGTCCGCGAGATGAGGCCCTGGGCCCACATCTGACCGAGGAAGCTGCGGTGATCGGCCGGCGGGTTCGGCAACGAGGCCTGAGCCACGCCCGCGCATCCGGTGAGCCACTGGTTCAACGAGCCACCGCCGAACGGCATGTTCAGGCGAGGATCGTTCCAGTTCGCGGCACCCGCCGGGAAGGTGTTGTAGACAACGATGTCCTGCGGAACCGAGAACTTCGTGGCGTTGCCGTCGCCGGTCCGCCACTCACCGAAGGCCACCGTGTTGGAGGTGCCGTCGAGGATGTCGCGCTCGCCGTAGGCCGTACCACCCACCTCGAACAGGCCGTTCGGCCGCGAGTTGTTGTTGTAGGCCATCATGTTCATGCTCGCGCCGAGCGAGGCGAAGTAGTTGGTGTGGGCCGACGGACGGCCGTGCCAGGTGCCCGGGTATCGGGGCGCCGACGGGCACTGGAAGGCGCTGATCTGCGTGGTCACAGCCGTGGTGTTCATCTCCTGCCCCTCGCCCGTATTGCTGGCGTTGGGGATGCCGAAGTTGATGGAGTTGTACACCGGCTGCTGTTCCAGGAAGGCCAGCAGCATCGACTGGGCGCTCCAGTTGCCCCAGCCGTTGCGGGCACCCAACGCACCACCGGGAACGGTGGTCTGAGCGCTTCCCATCGGGAAGACGTTGTGCGTGCTGTGATAGTTATGAAGCGCCAGACCGATCTGCTTCATGTTGTTCGAGCACTGAGCCCGACGAGCCGCTTCGCGGGCCGCCTGAACGGCCGGGAGCAGCAAGGCGATCAGAACACCGATAATGGCGATAACGACCAGCAGTTCGATCAGCGTGAAACCGCGAAGCCGATGGCTCAGCGGTCGGTTCGAAGCAGAAATCATGCGGAGTCCTCGAGTTTCGAGAATAAAGCCGAAAAGAAGGGACGATGAACCCTCGGGGGTTTTCTGTACGGGGATCCTGGGCGCAAGGTGACCCGAGAACCTCGTTGAAAACACCCGTGCACGACCCGGGCGGAAGCAATTCAGGACTGCGGAAACGCCGACTCGGAGACGAATCCCAGAGTCGGCCCGGCGGAAGGGATGCCGGGGGCGGGTCCGCAAGGCAGTGTCAGCAAGGCGGTGATTCAATCAGCAGGTCACGTTGCCCGTGTCCAGAGATGGTCAACGTCAGCGCGACCCGGTAGGGACGTTAATCAGGCAAGACATCCGGGCTGCGTGCCCCCGGAGGCGGAGCATTCGCCGGGACCTGGGTGGGGTCCGCCGGGGGCGGGGTGGGCGGCACGTCGGCCAGAGGAATCTGCGTTCCTCCGCCGGAGCAACCAACACCCGACGCGAGGGAAGCCCCCGCAAGGACCAGAGCAGTCAGGAACATCCTCAAGCTTCGCACGAACACTTCCTCCAGTTGAGAAGCAACCAAATGGTCGATTCTTCTCATGATCCAACGAGATTATAGGCACGGTGGTCAATGGCGTCCCGTGCAAAAACGCCCAGCCCCAGCGCGCCGGCCCCGGCAATGTGCTGCGGCTGGCGATAGTCGAACGCCTCGGTGCCGGTCGGATCCTTACCCGCCCGGCCCGTCTCGGCGACCGGGGGCATCCCCTCGGCCACGCGCTTGGCGTCGACAATTTCCCAGCAGACCCGGTCCATCGCCACCGGATCGGTCGCGAAGAACAGGGCACCATACGACCAGACGTAACGCTTGACGGCGCCTGGACCTCGGTGATAGACGGCGTTCAAACCGTCCAGAATCTGCAAGACACTCTTTTCCTGAATCACCGGCAACGAGCAGATCGCCGGGATGAACAGGTTACAGGTGTTCGTGTCGTGGGTGCCGTGGCTCCGGGAGACGTTGTTCACCAGGCCGTGGCTCATGTTCTTGAGCGCCAGCGTCACGCCCCCCGAGCCGTGATCTTTCAGCACCGGAATGCAAATCAGCTTGTTGATTTTTCTCGACACAACCTTGGACACATGCGATCGTCGCGTGCGATCATCCTTCGGATCGTGAATGCCGGGCTGGGCGTGCACGATGTCGAGCGTGGCGAAGACGTCCGGGTCGTATCGAGCGATGTCGAGCTGCGCCTCGTCGTACGAGTCGACGGCCCAGTCCCACTGGCAGCCGTCGGGCAGGTTCTCCAGGTAGCCGGCCTGGATGAACTGATCCTTGTAGCGGTCGAAGATCACGATGTCGCGCCGGGGGATGCCGGCCGATTCCAAGCCTTCGACGATCGCGTGCACTGTCGCGTGATTGCTGATCGCGTGCGGCTGGCCCACCGGGTTGACCTTGATGCCGACCACGTCGCCCGGCTCGAACATCGACCGCCAGGCTTCCACCGGCTCCTCAATGCCCGTCAGGCCGGTCATGCCTTTGGCCATCATCACCCGAACGGCGTCGAGCACCGGTTCGCCGTCGATCACCGCGGCCGGGTTCTTCACCTCCACGACCCGCCCTGGATAGGCCCCGGGGAAGCGGTGCCCGTCGGCCAAGATCTTCGGCCCAGGGCCCGACGCCAACGCCCCAGACGCCATGGGACCGGCACTCCCGCCGATCAGGGTTGCACCCGCCGCCGAAGCCGCCAGGAAGGCCCGACGGTCCACTCCGCTCGCCACCGATGATCCTCTGGAGCACGGTCGAGGTCGTCGCGGTCGCATGGTCGGGAACCCCCCAGGTGTGAATCGGACCTCGATTCCGGCCCCATCAGTTCGCGCCGGAATCCAGGCCCGCGTCAGTTCGATTCGATCACTCGCCGGGCCGGTGCCCGCTCAGGTCAGGTCACTTTTTTGTACACCGTGACGCCCAGGACTCCCAGAATCAATGCAAGAACCAGGAAGATCCCTACCAGAACTTTAGCGACAGTCGCGGCCCCTTCGGCCACCCCAGTGAAGCCAAAAATTCCGGCGATCACGGCGACAACCAGCGCCACCAGGGCCCACTTGAGCAGAGTCATGGCAGAATGCCCTCGTCGATATCGAAGTTTGTACCTCGTTTCAAGATGCTTCACCCGCTCACGAGTGAATCGCATCGCCTTACGAGGGAACAAACCAGGGCAAACCCCATGCCAGAACCCAACACCTGGCGGCAATCGGCCTCAACCAAATCATCTCATGCCAGGATGTCCGTCACAGGAGTTCCTCGATTGATGGCCAGGGGGCGGCCGACGGGGTCGATCACCTCGGTGCTCGGGTCGATGCCGAGGGCATGGAGGATCGTCGCGGCGAGGTCGGTGGGGCTGACCGGGTCGGAGGCGGGATAGGCGGCCCAGCGGTCGGACGAGCCGTGCACCATCCCGCCGTTCACGCCGCCACCGGCCAAAAGGGCGGAATAGCAGCGGGGCCAGTGCTCTCGGCCGGCGTTGGTCCGGGTGATCCGGGGGTTGCGGCCGAACTCGCCGACCCAGACCACCAGGGTTTCGTCGAGCAACCCCCGCGCGGCCAGATCATCGAGCAGGGCCGACAGGCCGCGATCGGTCGGGGGCATCAGGCGGTTCTTCAGGTGGTTGAAGTTGTCGACGTGCGTATCCCAGTAGTTTTGCCGGTCGTCGTGCCAGTTGACCGTCACCAGGGGGACACCGGCCTCGACCAGCCGACGGGCCATCAACAGGCACTGGCCGTGAATGTGCCGGCCGTAGCGGTCTCGGGTGATCGGGTCTTCGCGGTCGATCTGGAAGGCGCCCCGGGCCTCGGCCGAGAGCAGAGCGTCGAACGCCCTGGCCTGCGTTTTGGTCCACGAGGGAGGCTCGACGGCCCCTCGATCGATGCTCGAAAGCAGGTCCCGTCGCGACCGAACGCGATCCGGCGCCAGTCCCTCAGGCAGATCGAGCCCCTCGACGCGGAACCCCTCGGCATTCGGGTCGCCGGGCAGGAGGAACGGATCATATGCCTTGCCGAGCCAGCCGCCGTGCTGGCCGGGGGCCTTGCCGCCCGGAGCCGCCGGATGCGCAACCGTCCAGGGCATGATGACCGACGCCGGCAAGGCCCCCGCCCTCGGCTGCACCCGGGCGACCAGCGATCCCAGATGCGGCCAGTCGCCCGGCGACGGGCCATCGGCGTCCGACTTCGGCCGGGGGGCCAGGTGCCCGGTCTGCTGGTGATGCACGCTCGACAGGTGCGCCGGGTCGTCGTGCGTCATCGAGCGGATGATCGCCAGTTTGTCCATCCGCTCGGCGAGCATCGGGAAGTGCTCGCTGATCTGGATGCCCGGCACCGAGGTGGCGATCGGTCGGAACTCGCCCCGGATTTCGTCGGGAGCGTCGGGCTTCAGATCCAGCGTCTCGAGCTGGCTTGGGCCTCCCCAGGCGAAGACCAGGATGCACGCCTTCGCCCGCCCCGAGGTCGTCCGCACGGGCGATGCCGCCGCCGTGGCCGACGCCGATCGGGCCTGGAACAATGCCGGGAGCGACAGCCCCCCCAGCGTCAACGCCCCCGCACGCAACGCCTCTCGTCGGTTCGGTCCCGAGCAAGGCGCAGGGAATCGCAGTCCAGAATCATGCGAGCTCAACACAAATCACCCCTCTTGCTTGAGTCGATGGAGCCTCGAACTTGTTCAACCATCGCTCAACTTTGGCAGAACTTCACCTTAGCAGGAGCCAGGAGGGATGTCCATGCAATCCACGCAGGGAATTGCCAGCCCCTTCACAGGCTCATCCCGCCCGCATCCGGTCGGCTGCGGGCGGAGGGAGGCGCCTGGCGGGCGAATGCACGCGGAATCTGCCTCGGTGTGCCTCGCACTGTCGTCTGGTCCTGGGCCGTTCCCAGTGGCAGTCGATGCACTCATGAACAGGATCCTGGGCCGATTCAGTGGGCTGCTGGCTTCCGCGTTGCTGCTCCGGTGGCCTGGATTCTTACGGCCGCAACCAGCGCGGTGATGCTCACACCGAAAAGCAGCAGCATCAGGCGTGCTTGCGCACTTGCCGCCAGGGGTTCGCCCGTCTCATCATTCGCGAACAAAACGGCGCCGACAAATTCCAGGATGAGGGCACCAATCAACGCGCCCATCAGCCCGCCCGCCACGCCCCGGGCGATCCGAGGCCCCCCTCCTCCCGAGCCGATCGCCAGTGCCAACCCGCCGGCGCTGCCGATGGCACCCCAGATCAGGCCATGCATCATCCAGGAAAGCAGCAAATCATCGATCGTGATGGAATCTCGGAAATGAAAGAAGGCAGGGACCGCGGCCAGCGAGGCCAGGGCTCCTGCCACGGCTCCGACGACCAGGCCGACGATCGCCGACCGCAGGACATCGTGGCGAGACGCGCGGGCAAGGCCCCCGGCCAGCCCGAGCATCAGGCCGAGCAGGGCGCCGGTCACGCCGTAGGCACGCATCGCGGTCTCAAGCACGGCCCGCTGTTCGGTCTGGGCCGTCGTCCCCATATGCTCGACCCCCATCGTCTCCATGGGGACCTCCCTGGCCGGGACCTGGACGAGCTTCGTCTCGCCCAGCGCCCAGGACGCGGCCCCGGCGGCCAGGGCGGCGAGCAACGCCCAGAGCGGCAGGAGGGCGGGGCCGCCTCCGGCGCGACGGTCCCCGGAATCCGGCGCCGACGGGGGCGCACCGGAGCCAGGAGTCTCGGAAGGGGTGGGGGAGTGCGGATCATTCGGCGGCGTTGTCATGGTCATGGTCAATCCCGGTTCCGGTCCCTGTCATGGGTTCGTTGTGCTGGGACCATCCCGCATCGAGGGGGGTCAGTTCGGCTGCTCCTTCGCGGAGCTGATAGGCCTGGTCAGCGGCCACGGATGTAAACCGATCAATCTGGCCCGAAGGCCAGCGGACTTCGACGCGCTCCAGTTGCGTCCACTCGCCCAGACCGAAGCGGAGCCGAGGGTCAGAGGATGACTGGAAGCTGCCGCCCCCCACGCGCCAGGCCCGCTGGCGCTTCCCTCCCGCCTCGACGGTGACGACCGCCCCGATGCCGTCGCGGTTCGATTGCGTGCCGACGAGCTGGAAGGTCACGAAGTGGCCGCCGGCCTCAGTGCGATTGTGCAGGTAGGCCATCGGGCTCATCTGGGGGAGCAGCACGGCGTCAACCCGGCCATCATTGTCGAGGTCGCCAGCGGCAAGGCCCCGGGAGACGCGGGGCTTGGCCCAGGACGGACCAACCTCCTGCGTCACGTCGACCAAACGTCCCTGGGCATTGCCGAGCAAGAGCGTGGCGGGCATGTCGTACGGATAGTCGGGCCGGTCGTCGTTGACGTGGCCGTTGGCCGTGGCGATGTCGATGGCGCCGTCGTTGTTGGCGTCGAGCAGGGCGATCCCGAACCCGAGCAGGTAGCGGCTCGCGGCCGTCAGGCCGATCGACGCGCTGGTGTCGCCGAACATGCCGCCGCCGAGGTTCTTGAAGAAGGTCGTGCCCTCGCCGTAGAAGTTCGTGACCAGCAAATCGGGAAGGCCGTCGCCGTCGACATCGCCGCACGCGGTCCCCATGCCGGCCTGGAAGGCGCCGTCGGCGTTGCAGGCGACGCCGCTGGCGAAGGCCACGTCCTCGAACCGGAAATCGCCGAGGTTGCGCCAGAGGTAATCGGCGGTGGTGTCGTTGGCCACGTACAGATCGACCAGGCCGTCGCCGTCGACATCGGCGGCGACCACTCCCAGACCGCGGCCCTCGGGATCGACGATGCCGGCCTGCTCGGTCACGTCGACAAATCGCTCGCCATCGTTGCGAAACACGTGGTCTTGCAGGGCAGGGAAGAGCCGGGGCGAGCAGTAGTTGTACAACTGGTCCGGGTCGCTCAGCTCCGAGGCATCGGAGACCGTCACCCGCCGGCACAGCTTCGGGTCCTCGACGTCCCACACCAGGTAATGGCAGACGTAGAGGTCGAGGCGGCCGTCGTTGTCCAGGTCGGCGAAGGCGGCCGAGGTGGGCCAATCGCGGTCGCCGTCCAGGCCCCAGGCGGCGGTGACATCCTCGAACGTGCCGTCGCCCTTGTTCCGCAGCAACTGATACGCACGCCAGCGGGTCAGGAACAGGTCAGGGTGGCCGTCGTTGTCGATGTCGCCGACGGTCACCCCGTGCCCATAGTCGGGGGTCAATTGGGTGATGCCGGAGGCCTCGGAGACATCCTCGAACGTGCCGTCGCCGCGATTGCGGAACAGCCGGTCGCTCTCCTCCGAGGGGCGTGTCGGGTCCGGCGGGAAGGGGCCACCTTGCACGACATAGACATCCATCCAGCCGTCGCCGTCGTAGTCGAGCAAGCCGATACCGCCGGCGGTCGTCTCGGGCATCTGGCGCTCGGGCGAGCGGCCGTTGTCGAAGACGAACGTCAGCCCGGACTCGGCGGCGATGTCCTGGAACGACGGCACGACGGGTTCGCCGGGCCGAGCAGCCTGGGAAGCGATTGCCGGCGCATCGGACAGGGATTGATCCTCGGCCAGGGCCGCGGCAAGCGTCACGCCGGGGGCGGGCGGGTCGGGCTCGGGGAGCGCCCGGAGCCGGTTCAGGGCGGCCCGGGCTGTGTCGTCGGTCGGCATGGAGGAGAAACGGAGCGTCCACCAGGCGATGGCCTCGAACCGGCGGCCGAGGAGATCGGCCAGTTCGGCCAGTTCGGTGTAGCGATCCGGGACGATCTCTTCGTCCATCAGGAAGCGGTAGCGGTCCTTGGCCACGTCGAGCTCGGCCTTGCGGCGGCGATACTCGGCGGCGGCGTCCAGGTCGCCGGCCTCCGAGGCGAGCGTTGCCAGGCGATCGAGCGTCCTCGGGTCGGCTGGGGGGAGGGTGAGCAGCCGCTCCAGGGCGTCCTGCTCGGCGGCGGTGTCGCCCCGGCGACGGGCCAGCCAGGCGAACAGCGAGAGCCGCTCGGCGGCTGTCAGGCGGTCGGCGGGCAGGGCCTCCATGGCGCGTTGGACCTCGTCGAGGTCCTCGATCTCGCGAGCCAGCGCCAGCCGGGCCATCCAGACCGCCGGGTCCTCGGGACGTCGCTCAAGGCAGCGGTCGAGCCACTGGCGGGCCTCGTCGTAACGGGCAGCCTGGAAGGCCAGGCTGGCCTGGGCGAGCCAGACCCGGTCGTCGTCGGGGGCCTTGCGCGCCGCCTGCTCGACGTCGGCGCGGATCATCTCCACCATGGTCGTCGCGGTTTCGGCCCGCCAGCGGTCCCGCAGCACGCCGATCGGGTCGGTGGTGGCCTTCCAGGTCGACTCGAGCAGGCGGCTGACCTCGTCACGGCGACCTTGCCAGAACCAGAGTTCGGCGAGCGAGGCCCGCACCTCGTCGCGCTGCGGACTGGGGCCCGACGGCAGGGCGTCCATCAGCTCGACGAAGATTTCCTCAGCGTCGCTGAACCGGCCGAGGTCGCCGACAAGGGTCCGGGCCCGTGCCAGGCCGGCCTGGATCCCCCATTCCGAGTCGGGCTCAATACGGGACCAGGCCGCCAGCGCCGCGGGAATGTCACCCCCCGCGTGCTCGCAGACGCCCAGCCGGTATGCCTCCTCGGGCCTCCCCGATCGCCAGGAAGGCAGGTCGGCAAGCCACTCCCGAGCCTCGGCGAAGCGGTAGACGGCCATCTGTTCCCGGACGCGCTGAAGGCCCCGGGCATGCCGCCATTCCGAGATGTGCCAGAAAACTCCGAAGGCCAGCACGCCCAGCAAGACGAGCCAGAAGAGTTGGACGAACCGTCCGCTCATCAACGCACCTCGTCGCAAGGCGGGCCGGCGCTCCAGGTTCCCAGGCGGCTCGACCCGGGGCCTTCGAAGGCCGGCCCCGATCTGACCACCCTTAGCGTGCGGCCTTGGGGTCCATGCCGGTGTTGGCCTTCTGCATCATTTCCGCCGAGTTCTGGATGAATTCTTCGTCGATATCTTCAGCCGCGGTGGGTTCGTTCGGCTGATCTTGGCCGCAACCAACCAGGCAAGCTCCCACAAAGGCGGCGGCGAAAACGTGGCGCAAACGGAACATGCAACGATCTCCCAATCTTTGTGACGATGTGAAGCGATCAGGGTTCGGAAGCGCCGGGGTGCCCGGTCCATCCGGGCACCCCGGCACGATGATCTCTCGGAGCCTTGCGGCGCCGGAGGCCGCTCAGCTCAGAACTGGTCGGAGCTGATGATCTCGCCCTGGTTCCGGGTGCCGATGGCCCACCAGACCGGCGTGCTGACGGTGTCCTTCACGAACCGGACCGAGCCGTCCATCATGCAGACGTTGACCCCGCCGGAGTGGTTGCTCGTGGCCGTGATCGCGTCGTTGAACCCGCCGGGAGGGCCTCCCCACGAGTTGGAGGCGACGCACGACAGGCCGTTCGGCGGCATCACGTGGTTGTAGGCGTTGAAGTGCAACGTCCCGGCGTGGCTGCCGGCCCAGGTCGCCCCGGACCACTGGGTCGGGTTGGTGGGGGCCGTCGTTGACGGAATGCTCCGGCACGCGTTGAAGAACGCCTGGGCTTGCGCAACGCCGTCGGTCGCGTCCCAGCCCTGGCTCACGCTGGTCTGGTACGACACCCGCTTGGCGTTGGCCGAGCCCGGCACGGCACCACCGACGTATCCGGCCAGGCCGATCAGCTTCTCACTGAAGGCCGCGGTGTTGCTGGTGCCGTCGGTGACCCCCTCGAACCCGAAGACGCTCAGGTTCGCCGTCTGCACGGCGTTGGTGTAGCCGGGAAAATCCCCCGGATTGCTGCGGAACGGCACGACCGCGCCGGCCCAGGCCGACATCGCGGAGGGGCCGCCGATGTTGGCGTGGTAGCTCATAAAGGTATTCGCGATCCAGGGGCCGTTCCGAAGGCTCTCCGACGGGCAGACGTACGTGTCGACGCGAACAGCCGACAGCGTCCCGACGTTCGCCACGCCGAAGGCGCCGAAGGAGTGGTTGGCCGCATTGAACAGCGCCTGCTGCTCCATGAAGGGCAGAATCGCCACGGCCCAGCCCAGCGGCCAGGGGCCGCCCGGCTCGCTCGGGCCATTCGGGGCAGTCCCGAAGTTGCCGAACAGCGGCGGCATTGAGTTGTTCACCGAATGATAATTGTGGATCGACAGACCCATCTGCTTCAGGTTGTTCGTGCACTGCGCCCGACGAGCGGCCTCGCGAGCCGCCTGCACGGCCGGCAGCAGCAAGGCGATCAGGACACCGATGATGGCGATCACAACCAGCAATTCGATCAGCGTGAAACCGCGAGCTTTTGCTCTCATAACGAACGTGCCTCCAAGAGAACAGCAGGATGAGAAAAAGAAGGGCCCTGCTTCACCAGAAGCACCAACAAGTCGGAGGAAAAACGCAACGACCCTGATGCCCCCTCCCTGAGAGGGCCGAGGCGCCGCCGTTCACGCGATTCTCCTCCAGGCCATGGGAAACCCCATCCGCGATTGCGTTGGCCACTCGTCGGCCCGTCCCGTATCAGGATTTGGGAATTGCATTTCCTGATTTCGAGACTCTACCCCTCATCCGGGATAAGCGATCAGATATCGAGTGTCAAGTGATTACGAAAAGAATCCTGTCGCTTCACGCATCGCTCGCTGAGTAATTGCCGCACTCCCCTGACGCGTCCCCCGAGCAAGGTACGGTGAGTCCTCACGGAGAGTCCCCCCAGCCGGCCTGCGGCCAGGCACTCACCACAAATCAGGCAGGGGCACCGACATGGATTCGGGAGGCGGGATACCCTCGAACGGTTGCAAAGGGTCCATCTCGGCCAACTCGGGGCCGTGGTTCGGCCCCAGGTTCTCGCAGTCTCTGCGCCCGAGGACCTGGGGCAGGACGTCGGCCCGGAATGATGACCGCGTGCAACCAAAATCGAGGGATTCCTCTCCCCCGTACGGGACCGGGGAGACGAACGGGGAGGAGCGGGACCCGCCAGGCACGCGGGGACCGCTCCGGCAAAACATGGTGTCCGGAGCCCTCCGGACCGCTCACTCCTCCGAGACGAGGATCAGCATCGACCGACCCGTCACGCGGTACGGCTTCATGATCGGCACGATCGGCCCTTCATCCAGGCCGACCGCGTCATCCGGCGAGGGGAGCGAGGTATCCACCGTGCGCCGCCAGGGCCGCCCCGAGGGAGACGCCGGAATCGTAAACGACAACGGCTGCCAGTAGGCGTTGAAGGCGATATAAATATCGCGGTCGATCACGCCCGGTCGATCGCAGCGACGGCCGTCGAGGGCCAGGGCAAGCGTGTGACTGTCGTAGCCGAAATCCGGCTCGCCAGGCCGGACGCCGTGCCAGACGATATCGGGCGGGAACCCGGCCGCCCGCTTCAAAAACGTCCGACGCCGCAACGCCGGGTGCCGCTTCCGCAAGGCAATCATCTGCTTGACGAACCGATGGAAGTCGGCGTGTTCCTCCAGCAACGACCAGTCGACCCAGCTTGTCTCGTTGTCCTGGCACCAGGCATTGTTGTTCCCCCCCTGGGTGCGGAGCATTTCATCCCCTCCCAGGATCATCGGAACCCCCTGACTGACCATCAGAGTAGCAATTAGGTTGCGGGCCTGGCGGGCCCGGAGCGACAAGACGGCCGGGTCCTCCGTCGGCCCCTCGGCACCGCAGTTCCATGAGGCGTTGTCGTTGTGGCCGTCGCGGTTGTCCTCGCCGTTGGCCAGGTTGTGCTTCTGGTTGTACGAGACGAGGTCGTGCAGCGTGAATCCGTCGTGGCAGGTAATCAGGTTGATCGAGTGCAAGGGGCCTCGATCGGCGTACAGGTCCTGACTGCCGCAGAGCCGGGTCGCAAGCAGATTGACCTGGCCGCAGTCCCCTTTCCAGAACCGCCGCACATCGTCTCGATAGTGGCCGTTCCACTCAGACCACCGAGCCCCTCCCGGGAAGCTGCCGACCTGATACAGACCGGCCGCGTCCCACGGCTCGGCGATCAGCTTCGAGTCGCGGAGCAACGGGTCCTCGCTGATCATCTCCACCACCGGAGGCTCGACCAGCACATGCCCCTTCTTGTCCCGCCCGAGGACCGACGCCAGGTCGAACCGGAAGCCGTCCACGTGCGACTCGGCCACCAGATTCCGCAGGCAGGCGAGAATCAGGTTGCGCACCACCGGATGATTACTGTTGACCGTGTTGCCGCAACCCGTGAAGTTCAGATAACGCCCATGCTCATCGACCAGATAGTACAGCTCGTTATCCAGGCCGCGGAAACTGTACGTCGGGCCCCCTTCGCCCCCCTCGGCCGTGTGGTTGAAGACCACGTCGAGCACCACCTCAAGCCCCGCGTCGTGAAACGAGCGGACCATCCGGCGGAATTCTTCCCAGGGGGCGGTCCGCTCGGGGTTGCTGGAATACGCCGCCTTCGGCGCGGCATAGGCAATGGGGTTGTAGCCCCAGAAATTCCGGTTCCGCTTGCCGGTGTACGGATTGACGAAGGGGCAATCGTTCTCGTCAAACTCGTCGATCGGCAACAGTTCGATGCCCGTGATCCCCAGGTCTTTCAGATAGTCGATCTTCTCGACCAGGCCGGCGAAGGTGCCGGGGTGGCGGACCCCCGAATTCGGGTTCGCCGTGAATCCTCGCACGTGCAGCTCGTACAGGATTGAGTCTTCGAGCGGAACCCGCGGGTGCAGGTCGTTGATCCGGTCGTAGTCCGTCGGCATCGTCAGGCTCAGCCTCGGCATCGTGCCGGTCTGGCCCCAGGGAGTGCCGCACGAAAGCGCCCGGCAGGCCGGGTCGATCAGGATCTTCGACGGGTCGTAGCGGTGCGGGCCCCCCTTGGGACCATCGACCCGGTAGCCGTAGCAAAAGTCGCCGTCGAGCCCCTCAACCCGAACGTGCCAGTGATCTCCCGTCCGATTCAGCCTCGGGTCGAGCGGAATTTCCGCCACAATCGCGCCGTTGCAGATCTCGCAAAGCACCAGGTTAACCGAGGACGCATGCCGGCAAATCAACACAAAATTGACACCGCCCTGCGTGCGGTGAGCCCCCAGGGGCAGGGGCTCCCCTCGGGTCACGGTTAACTCTCGGTCCCGGAAGTGATAGGAACCAAGCGTTCCGTTGCGCAACGGGGCATGGTCGATCATCGTGGCCATGGTGCGGGCAATCCTCCTACGAGCCCTCGGTCCGGGCGCGGCGCGATCGCCCAGGCCCTCACAGACCGACGCAGAACAGTACGTCCTCCCTCTCGATCGGTCAACGGCCCCCCTCTGGACGAGCGATTCCAGCCTATCCTGGCCGATCACCGCTTGCGGAAGATCCGACCAAGCAACCTGGGCGATTCAGGACGATTGAACCGAAGCAGATCCAACGGCGATCGGTAATACGGGCTCGGTTCCAGGGTCGGCGACGGACGGCTGGCGGCCATCGAGTTAAAGATCGGCGAGTAATAGGGTGACGGGCCGTTGCTGAAATCGGACGGATAGGCCCAGATCGCCCCGTAGCCGTCAAACGGCCCAAAAAATCCGTCGCGGAACCGCGCGCTGGGCGACGATTGCCCGAAGGCTCCGGCCGTCGACAGCAGCACCACCATCCCGGCCAACCCAATCGCCCGGCGGAGCAGGGGGGATCGTCGCATCATTTCAAGAGGCTCCCCAACCAAATCGGCTGCGTTGAGCGGTGCTCGCCGTCCCTCCTCACACGGCAAGGCCCATCGAATCGGACTGCGGGGACCAACTCGCCCCGATGTTTCCGCTGCAAGCGTAGCACCCGGCGCTCGCTTCGGTTCGCTTCGAGCGGCCCAACGCGTGACGATTGCGTCGGTCAGACGCCCAGGGCCGACCTTCCCGCATCGGGAACCGAGCGAGACGGGCGCGGATCGGCTCCCCGCGCCAGCGTCATGACCCGGGAAGAATTCCAGAGCAATTCGCTTCCTTGCATGGCACAATGAGCCCCGGCGTCCCCTCAACCCGTGGTCCAATGGTCTGGGGACGCACTCGGGGCGGGTTCGAAGTCGCCCGCCTCGACCTCAACGTCTTCCCTCCGAGAGGATTGCTCGTGTCGCGTCCACGTCCACCGATTGGCCTGGTCTTCCTGGCAGCCTGTCTTCTTCCCCCCTCCTGGTCAAACGCTCAGGAAGCGATCCCGAGAGTTGGGCAAAACGACGCCTCCGGCGCAACCGTGGTGACGACCCAGCAGCGGATTCGGCCCGTCGGAGCCTCGGTCGAGTATCCCGGTCGGCCGGTCGATCTGGCCGTTTCGCCCGACGGCGCTCGCGTCGTGGCCAAGGACAACCGCGGCATCCTCGTCATCGACGCACAGACCTGGGAGATCACCCAGCGCCTTGCCTTCCCCGACGGTGGCGGGTCGATGCACGGCATCGTCGTTTCCCAGGACGGCCGACGCTTCTGGGCCACCTCGGCCCAAAGCCATCTGTACGAAGCCACCCTGGCCGACGACGGCTCCTTCGCCTGGACGCGGACCTACGACCTGCCCGGTCCCAATGGAGAAGGCCCTTCGCACGCCTGCGGGATCGCCCTGAACGCCGACGAAACCATCGCCTACGTCGCCCTCTCGCGCAACAACACGATCGGCCAGGTCGATCTGACCACCGGCGAGCTTGTCCGCGAAATTCCCGTCGGAGTCGCGCCGTTCGGCGTGGAACTTGATCCGAACGGTACGGTTCTTTATGTCTCCAACTGGGGAGGCCGTCGCCCCCTCGACGGCGAGCAGACCGCCCCGTCGGCCGGCACCCCCGTCCTCGTCGACGATCGCGGCGTTGCCAAGAGCGGGACCGTGGGCAAGGTCGATCTGGAGCAAGGAGCCATGACCGTCGAGGTCGCCACCGGCCTGCACCCGAGCGACCTGGTCCTCGACCCTCGGGCCGGCCGCCTCTACGTCGCCAACGCCAACTCCGACACCGTCGGCGTTCTCAACATCAGCAACGGCGACTTCTCCGAGGTGGTCGAGATCCTCGTCCGTCCCGACCCCACCTTGCCCTTCGGCAGCGCCTCGAATGCCCTGGCCCTCTCGAACGACGGCCAGACGCTCTACGTCGCCAACGGCGGCAACAACGCCGTGGCCGTCGTTTCCCTGAACGACGATCGGACGGACGGCGAGGTCCTCGGCTTCATTCCGGCGGCCTGGTATCCCGGCGGCCTGGCCGTCGGCCCCGAGGGCGACCTGTTCATTGCCAACATCAAGGGGCTCGGCTCCCGAAGCGAGCCGGAAGACCCGGCCAAGGGCCGATCGGTCTACGCCTACCTCGGCACCGTGCAGAAGGTCGAACCGGTCGACGCCGACACCCTGGCCGAGTGGACCGCCCAGGTCCTCGAAGACGCCCGGGTTCCTCAGGTCCTCCGCTCCTGGGAACGCGAGCAGGTCCGGGCCGACATCGCCCCCCGTCCGGTCCCCGAACGCCTGGGAGAGCCCTCGGTCTTCGAGCACGTCGTCTACATCATCAAGGAAAATCGCACGTATGATCAGGTCTTCGGAGACTTGCCCCAGGGCGAGGGAGACCCGAACCTCTGCATCTTCGGCCGCGAGGTCACGCCCAATCACCACGCCCTGGCCGAACAGTTCGTCCTGCTCGACAACTTCTACTGCAACGGCGTCCTCTCGGCCGACGGCCACTCCTGGTCGACCGAGGGGTACGTGACCGACCACCTCGAAAAAGCCTTCGGCGGCTTCACCCGCAGCTACACCTTCGGCGACGACCCCCTGACCTACGCCTCCACCGGGTTCATCTGGGATAACGTCCTGCTGCACGGCCTCACCTTCCGCAACTACGGAGAGATGGACTACGCCGAGCCCGTCCCGGCCGATGCCTCCTTCGTGCAGATTTATGAAGACTTCCTCAACGGCACGAATGAGATCTCGTTCACCCAGAACATCGGCATCGACACCCTCCGCCGCTACTCCAGCCCCGACTTCCCCGGCTGGAACATGAAGATCCCCGAGGTCCTCCGCGCCGACCGGTTCCTCAAGGAGCTGGCCGAATTCGAGGAAACCGGCGACTTCCCCAACTTCGTGATGATCTTCTTGCCCCAGGATCACGGCTCGGGTACCTCTCCCGGCATGCCCACCCCGAACGCCCACATGGCCGACAACGACCTGGCGCTCGGCCGGATCGTCGAGGGGCTCAGTACCAGCCGATTCTGGCCGAAGACCTGCGTTTTCGTCATCGAAGACGACCCGCAAAACGGCTTCGATCACATCGACGGCCACCGCTCGATCTGCCTCGTCGCCTCCCCCTACACGAAGCGAGGGGCCGTCGTCAGCGAGTTCTACAACCAGACCTCCGTCCTGCACACCATGGAGCGCATCCTCGGCCTGCCTCCCATGAATCAGATGGACGCCATGTCCCCCCTGATGACCGAGTGCTTCACCGATGAACCCGACCTCACCCCGTTCACCGCGCTTCCGGTCACCATCCCGCTCGACGAGCTGAACAAGCCCGTCAGCCAGCTCCCTCCCGGACAGCGCGTCTGGGCCGAGGCCAGTCTCGCCCAGGACTTCTCCATCTTCGACCGCGCCGACGAGGACACCCTTAACCGCATCCTCTGGCACTACGCCAAGGGGGCCGACACCCCCTATCCCGCCCACCTCGCCGGCGCTCACGGCACCGGCCTGAAGGGCCGCAAGCTCATCCACGTCGAGTTCGAGGATGACGACGACGACGACGACGACGACGACGACGACGACGAGGAAGATGACAGCGATGACTGATCGCTGATCGATCGGGTATCCTCAGGGGGGGTGATCGCGCCTCACCCTCCCTTCCCGATTCAGGACCCTTCCGCCATGCCGATCCACGACTGGACCCGCGTCCCGGCGGGGACCTTCCACGACTTCCACCACGAGTGGATCTCGACGATCAAGCGAGCCTTGAATGACGGGCTCCTGCCCGACGGCTACTACGCCATGGCCGAGCAGATCGCCGGGGGCATGGGTCCCGACGTCCTCACGCTGGAACGTCCCGCTCCTCGGGCTCCGCTCCCTGAGCCGGGCCAGGAAGGGGGATTGGCCCTGGCCACCCGGCCGCCTCGGGTCCGCTTCCATGCCGGTCGAGAAGATGACCTCCTCGCCCGGAAAGCCAAGGCGGTGGTCGTCCGCCATTCGAGCGATCATCGCGTCGTGGCCATGGTCGAGCTGGTCTCGCCGGGGAACAAGAGTAGCCGATACGCCATCGACGCCTTCGTCCGCAAGGTCCGAGACGCGCTCCACGCGGGCATTCACCTCCTCATCGTCGATCTCTTCCCACCCGGCCCCCGCGACCCGCACGGCATCCATCAGGTGATCTGGGAGGAAGGCAGCCCAGGCGACTTCCCCCTGACCGCCGACGAGCCCCTCGCCTGCGTCTCGTACATCGGCGGACCCGTCGGCGAGGTCTTCCTCGAACCCGTCGCAGTCGGTCGCCCCTTGCCCGAAATGCCCCTGTTCCTCTCCGATGCCATCTACGTCCCCGTTCCTCTCGATCCCACCTACGCACGTGCCTGGGACGCCGTCCCGGCCGTCTGGCGCAACGCCATCTCCTCACTCCCTCCCCAATCCTCCATCTGAACCAGCCCCCCTGATTCGCCCTTCTTCCGGTAACCTGGGGCACTTGCGAAAGTGATTCGGACGTGAGAGACTGTCGCCCGCGCCTCCAACACCGGGGCACGAGACGATGCTTCTTGCGTTCGTGCGTGCTTGCCTGCTAGCGTGGAGCGACACCGATCCCCGAAGGCCGGCCGATCGAGGGCAGAGCCCTGTCCTCGGCACGCCAACGACAGGGGGGACTCCGGCGAACGGAACGGTTGCAACGATTGAGGAAACAGCGATGAGTCGACAGGGTCGTCGAGTGGTTCGGGCATCGTTCCGTCGTCGGGGAGCACGGGGAATGCCGTTGGCCGTCGAGCCGATGGAGCGGCGCGCCCTGCTGGCGACGATCCAGGTCACGACCTTGACCGATGCGCTCGCCCCCATCCCCGGCGAGGTCACCTTGCGATCGGCCATCGAGGCCATCAACGCCGGGGGCACGGCCAACCCCGACATCCTCGCCAACACCACCGGTCTCTTTGGCGACGACGACCGGATTGTCTTCAACGGCCTGAGTGGGTCGATCACGCTGGTCGGCAGCTTGCCCGATCTGACCGTGCCCGTGGTCCTCGACGGCACCACGGGCGACGGCTTCTCCGACGTGCCGGTGCTCACCATCGACGGCGACCGCGTGGCCAACAACACGATCCGAATCACCGGCCCGAATGTCACGATCCAGTCCTTTGCGATCGTCGGCAGCCGAGGCCCGGGCGTCCTGATCACCGGCGCGGCCGCGTCGGGGGCGATCCTTCAGGGGAACCACATCGGCGTCGATGCCTCCGGAACCACGGCCGAACCGAACCTCGGCGGCGGCGTCGCCGTGACCAACGGCGCGAGCAATGCCCGAATCGGCGGCCCGCTCTCGGCTCCCTTCGTGCTTGGCACCATCGGCAACGTCATTGCCGGCAACGACACCGACAACATTCTGCTCGACGCGGTCCAGAACGTCGTCGTGCAAGGGAATTTCATCGGCACCGACCGCTCGGGCCTGGTCGCCATGCGCGACGAAAACCTCGGGGTCGATGGCCACGGCGTCCAGATTGTCGGCGGCTCGGGCCACACCCTCGGTGGCCTGACGGCGAACCTCGGCAACCTGATCTCCGGCAACGGCATCAACGGCGTCGAGGTCCGCTCGGGCAATGCCAACCTGATCGCCGCCAACCGCATCGGCACGGCCGTCGACGGCGTCAACCCCTTACGCAACGAGTTCCTCGGCGTCCGGCTCCACCAGGCTTCGGTCAACAACACCATCGGCGGCGCGAACACCACCCCCTTTGTCCTCTCGGCCGGCAACCTGATCGCCCACAACGGCGGCGACGGCATCCGCATTCAGGGACCGGGCACCACCGGCAACCTCGTCGCCGGAAACTTCGTCGGCGTCGATGTCACCGGCACGATCGCGCTGGAGAACATCGATACCGGCATCGAAATCAACAACGCCACCTTCAACACCATCGGCGGCACCGGCCCCGGCCTGGGGAACCTCATCTCCGGCAACCGGGGAGACGGCATCTTGCTCGCCAACGCCGGCGCGGCGAACAACACCATCCAGGGGAACCGGATCGGCACCAACGCCCTGGGCACGGCCGCGATTCCGAACCAGGAAGACGGCATCGAGGTCAACGGCGGCCTCAACAACACGATCGGCGGCGCGGCGGCCGGGGCCGGCAACCTGATTTCCGGCAACGGTAGCGACGGCATCGAACTGGAGCGTGCCTCCTCCGGGAACGTCGTCCAGGGGAACCTGATCGGCACCAACGCCAACGGCTCATCCGCCGTGCCGAACACCGAGAACGGCGTTCGGCTCAATGCCGGGCTGGTCAATGTCGGCGGAACCCCTCAGTTTCTTGGCGCTGTCTCCAACACGATCGGCGGCGTGAATGCGGCGAGTGGGGTCCGCACCGCGGGGAACCTCATCTCCGGCAACGGCCACAATGGCATCCTGCTCTACGGCGGGCCAACCTCGAACAACGCGATCCTCGGCAACTTCATCGGCACGAACGCCAACGGATCGAGCCCGATCGGCAACACGAGGCACGGCATCCTGCTCGAAGGGGCGTCGAACAACACCATCGGCGGTGAAAACGTCAGCATCAGTCCCGGAACGCTCCGCTCGGGCAATCTCGTTTCGGGCAACGGCGGCGACGGCATCCGCCTGACAACGCTGCTCAACGAACCCGGTGGCAACAACGCCGCCAGTGCCTCGAACGTCATCTCCGGGAACTTCGTCGGCACGAACCCCTCGGGATCGCTGCCCATCGGCAACGGCGGGGCGGGCATCGCCCTGATTGGCGACTCCGATTCCGCCGGCCTCATCACCGGCAACACCATCGGCGGGGCCAACGCCACGACCGCCGGGCTGAGACGCGGCAATCTCCTCTCCGGCAACACCGGGCCGGGCCTCTTGCTCCAGGGCGAGGCGGTTTCGGAGAACACCGCCCTCGGCAACTTCATCGGCACCAACGTCTCCGGCCTCTCGCCGATCGGCAACGCCGTTGGGGTGCTCCTGAGCAACGCGCCAGGCAACACCATCGGCGCGGGGAACGTGATTTCCGGCAACCTCGGCCACGGCGTTCACCTGACCGGCAACGGCACCACCGACACTCTCGTGACCGGCAACTTCATCGGCCTCGGCCCCGTCGGGGCGACCTCCGTGCCCAACGCTGGCGACGGGGTCCGGGTCGAGGGGGCCTCGGCCAACACCCTGGCCAGCAACGTCGTCTCCAGCAACGGCGGCTCCGGCATCGCCCTGATCGGTCCCGGTGCCTCGAACAACGTGATCCAGTTGAGCCGGATCGGCACCGACGACCTCGGACTGAACAACCGAGGCAACGCCGGCCACGGCATCCTGCTGGTCAACGCCGGCAACAACGCCATCGGTGGGGTGCAACCGGCCGACGGCAACATCATCTCCGGCAACGGCGGGTCGGGCATCCTGCTGCAAGGCTCGGGGGCCTCGAACAACCAGATCGCCGGTAACGTCATTGGCCTCGACGCCACCGGAGACGCCCCCCTCGGCAATGCCGCCAACGGCGTGACGATCCTCAACGGCGCCTCGGCCAACCGCGTCGGCGGAGACGTGACTGGCTCCGGCAACCTGATTTCCGGCAACCGAGGAGACGGGGTCGTTCTGGCCGCCGGAGCGTTCGAGAACCTCGTCTCGGGCAATGTCATCGGCGCCAATGTCGGCGGTACGGCGGCGCGAGGCAATGCCGGGACCGGCGTTCGCATTTCCGACTCGCCCCGCAACACCATCGGCGGCCGGTCGAACCTGATCTCCGGCAACGGCGTCTTCGGCCTGACAATCGCCGGCGGCTCGGCCTCGGAAAACGTCGTCTCCGGTAATCTCATCGGCACCAACCTCGCCGGCACGGCTGGCCTCGGCACACAGCAGGTCGGCCTGGTGATCCTCAACGCCCCGAACAACCGGGTCGAGGACGGAAACCTCATCGCCGGGCACTCCGGAGACGGCCTCCAGGTCATCGGCGCCGCCGCTTCGGGGAACCTGATCGACGGCAACCTCATCGGCACCGATGAAACCGGCCTCGACGGCCTCGGCAACACCCGAGGCGTCTTGCTCGACGCCGCCCCCGACAACGTTCTGGCCGGCAACGTCATCTCCGGCAATCGCAACGACGGCGTCGTCGTCCTCAACGGCGCGAATGGGAACACCCTGTCCGGGAACCTCATCGGTCTCGCCGGCCCGACCGGCTCCCTTGCCCGGCCGAACCTCAGCGGCGTCCTCATCGTCAACGCCAACACCACCTCGCTCGACTCCAACGCCATCAGCGGCAACCGCGGCTTCGGCGTCGCCCTCGCCGGAACCTCCGGGAACTTCTTGACAAGCAACCTCATCGGCACCAACCGCCAGGGCACCGCCGCCCGGCCGAACAACCTCCACGGCGTGATGGTCCTCAGCGCCCGGAACAATACCCTGTCGGCCAACGTGCTGTCCGGGAACCGCCTGTTCGGCGTCGAACTGCGCGACGGCTCCGACGGCAACACCCTGATCGACAACCTCATCGGCACCGACCGCACCGGTCAGTTCGCCATCGCCAACCAGCGCGACGGCGTCTTCCTCGACAATGCCGCGTCGAACCGCCTGGAACGAAACGTCATCTCAGGCAATCTCGGCAACGGGGTGATGGCCATTTCCCAGGGGTCGAACACGGTCCTGATCGGCAACTTCATCGGCACCAACCGCGACGGCTCGGCCGCCCTCTCCAACCAGGGCAGCGGTGTGATCGTCGCCGGCCCGTCGAACATGGCCCTGCAAGGCAACGTCGTCTCCGGCAACCGCGGCTTCGGGGTCGCCCTGGTCGGTGGCACCGGCAACGTGATTGCCGACAGCTTCATCGGCACCAACGCCGGTGGAGAGGCCGCGCTCGGCAATCGTCTGGTCGGCGTCTTGCTCCTGAACGCTCCCGGCAACACGGTGCTCAACTCCGTGATTGCCGCCAACGGCGTGGTCGATGGCCGGGGGAACCTCCGGATCGACGGCCCCGGCAGCTCCGGCAACCGCGTCTCCGGCAGCTTCATCGGCACCGACCGCACCGGCTCCCGATCGCTCGACCCCCGCGCCGGCAACGTGCAAACGGGGCTGCCCACCACCCCCGACGACGGCACCCCCGGCGCGAGCGACCGCCTGACGTTCGACCCCCGCAACGACGGCATCGTCATTGCCGACGGCGCCTCGAACACCACCATCGGCGGCACCGGAGTCGGCCAGGGGAACGTCATCTCCGGCAACCGGATCGGCGTCTACATCCGAGGCCAGGCCGCCGGCAACGTGCTGCAAGGGAACCGGATCGGCACCAACCGCGATGGATCGGCCGCCGTGCCCAACAGCGACGGCGTCATCCTCATGAACACCTCGAACAACATCATCGGCGGCACCGGCCCGGCGGCACGCAACCTGATCTCCGGCAACCTCGAAGTCGGCCTCCGCCTCACGAGCATCGCCTTCGACGAGCCCCGCGCCCCGACCTCCGGCAACCTCGTCGCCGGGAACTTCATCGGCACCGACGCCACCGGCACCACTGCGATCGGCAACCGCCAGGGAATCTTCCTCTACGGCGCCTCCGGCAACCAGATCGGCCTCGGCTCGTTCTCCGACCCGAACGGAGGCGGGAACCTGCTCTCGGGCAACCGCGAGGTCGGCCTCCAGATCCTCAACGCCGACACGGTCAACGCCGTCACCGTCGTCACCCCCACCGGCCCGCAGATCGTCCCTTACCCTCCGGCCGTCGGCTCGGTCAGCACGGGCAACATCGTGGCCGGCAACCGCGTGGGAACCAACGCCGCCGGCACCGCCCGCCTGCCGAATTTCCAGGGCATCTTCCTCAGCGACGCCCCCGGCAACACCATTGCCGACAACCTGATTAGCGGGAATTCCCAGGTCGGTCTGAACATCACCGCATTCAATGCCATCAACAACCTTGTGACCGGGAACCGAATCGGCCCCGACATCAACGGCGCGATCGGCACCGTCGGCAACGGCTTCGCCGACCCGAACGGCCTCGGCTCGGGCCTGTTCCTCAATCAGGTGGTCGAGGGCGCGAACACGATCACCCCCACCAACGACATCCGAGGCAACCTCACCGCCCAGACCCGCACCCGGTCCATCGCCTCCGGCCCATTCGTCGAACGGGTCACACCCATCATCAATCCCACCACGGGCGCCTTGACCCGGATCGACGTTCGGATCAACGGCTACCTCAGCCGCGATGCCGCCCGGACCCTCAACCTGGCCAACTTCTCCCTCGTGCCCACCACCACCGGCGCCGCTCCTATCCCGATCGCCTCCGTCTCCTATGACGAGGTGGCCCGGATGCTCTCGATCACCCCAAGCGCCCCGGTCGCTCCCGGCCAATCCCTCCTGCTCACGCTGGTCGGCCGCGCTCCTGGGGGCCTGCAATCACGGCCCGGACCCGGCATCCCCTCCGCCTTCCTCGCCGGCAGCGGCTTCGCGGGGACGAACTTCACCCAGCTCATCACCCTTCCCGCCCCTGGCACCTCCCTCGCCGCCCGGCGCGCCGGCGGCCCCAGCCCCCTCGGCGTCGATCTTTTGTTCGCTCGATCCGGGCACCTGAACCTGTAACGTCCTCGTCCCTTGTGCAAAGCTCGGCTCGCCGACGGCCCACCTCCAACACCCGCTCTCCCGCCACGCGGGGGAGCGGGTGGCCGAAGGCTGGGTGAGGGGGCCCCGGCCCCCGATTTAGCCGAGAGGCCGACCCTCCCATTCCGCGCAAGCACCGCACCAGGCAGGGCATCCACCCCCCATCCTCGCAAAACACAATCACATCCACACACATCATCAAATCAATGAGCGGCCCGGCGTACCCCGCCGCGACCGCCCCTTGCTTGCCTGATCCGGCATCAACGCTCAGCGGCCCGACGATCCGGCCACGTACGAGTCAAACACCCGGACGGTCGACCACAGGTCCTTGTTCTTCTCGATGAATTCCAGGTGGCGCGGGTGATCCTGGTAGGTGTCGTGCGCGGCCTTGTCTTCGAAGACCAGGTGCAGGGCCACGTCAAAATCGGTGACGTTCACCTCCCGATCGAACTCCTCGGCGCGGGTGCCGGCGGAGAAATAGACGGTCCCCTCGTGGCCGTCGAGGTACTGATGGCAGGCATCGACCAGCTTCTGGGCGTTCGCCTCCGACTTGTTCGCCAACGTGAAAAAGACCATGTGGGCCAGCGGCGCGGCGGCGACCGCGGCGACCGGCTCGGCCTCCGATTGCCCGGTCACTGACAGGACTGCGGCCATCACCAGGGCCCCGGCGAGGGCGGCCAGCACCGGACGAATCATCGAGTTGCGCATCATTGTCGTCTCCCGACCGTGTGTTGCGTGACGTTGCGTCATCGCAGGGAAAGCTCCTCGGGGCCGATCCTCAGTCAGACCCGCCCCACTTCACTTCGATCGCTCGGCCGTCCGATCCGGGCCTTCTCGTGCCCCGATCCGCGTTGACCGATCGACCGACCGAGGCCGATTGTACGTCCCTCCGCCCCCCCGAACCAGAAACCAGCGACCCTGCCTCCCATTCCCAAATTCGCCCCCGTCAAAAGTGACTGAACCGCCCCTGTTCCCCGATAGTGTCAGTGTCCCCCGAACCCGACGAACTCCACCCCTTCCTCCTCCGTCCAATCCGTCCGCAAGCTCCCAGAGACATCGACCACTCGCAACCATCGCGTTTCCCGAAACGAACACCCAATAACGCCCGAACCATTTCTTTGACAAGATGTTACACCAAAGCCACCAAGCGCACCAACCGCGCATCGCCCAGCGCACCGAGCCCCGCATCTCGTCTCGTTGCCCCGCCTCGAACGGTTCGCCACCCCTTTGCAGACCGCCTCACCAGTCGCGCCCGACGAACTCCCGAAACGAATCACAAGAAACGACGCAAACCATGACTGAGCAAGTAATTTCGCCATTCACTTCAGGCGCACCAAGAGCGCAGGCACGGGCGCACTACACGAAGAACTGCCCCTTCGGCCCGGCGGCGTCGAAGGCGTCGGGGAAGTGCTCGATGGTCGGTCGGCCAAGGCCGTCGGGCCAGACGATCGCCACGATGTCGAACCGGCACGGGACCGGCCTCGCCGCATCGAGCAGGCCATGCCACTTGAGGAACTGGAGCGAGGCTCGGGTGATCCGGCGCTGCTTCTCCAGCGTCACGGCCTCGGCGGGTTGCCCTTGGCGACGGGTCTTCACCTCGACGAAGACGAGCGTGTCTCCCTCGCGGGCCACCAGATCAATCTCGCCCCGCGGAGTCCGGTAGCTCCGGCAGAGAATCCGCATCCCCTTGCGGCGCAAGTACCTCGACGCGGCCCGCTCCCCCCGGTCGCCGAACCACTGGTTCCAGGGCCGGTCGGTTTCCCGGCCACTCCGGAGCCACCTCGGGAGGCGAAGTCGGAACATCCCGGCACGCTCCCGAAGGCCCCTCGACCGCACGCTCCGGAGTCCCACCACCCCGGCTCAGTAGATGTTGAACGACCCTCGCTCGATCTCCCGAGCCTCGGAACTCAGGCCGCCGGGCAAGCGGTTCCGCCGGTGCATCCGAGCCGGGGCCGCCGGGTCGGGCTCCTTGGAGGAGGCGATCGCGTCGGCCTCGTCCTGACCGCTGAAGAACTCGTCGTAGAATGTCGGCTGGTCGGCTTGGCCATCCTTGTTCTTGCCGAGACCGAGGGCGTTGCACCCCGAGGCACTCGTGGCCAGCACAAGGCAGACGACCGCCACGCCAAGACGGATCGGGCACCGCTGCATGGAGACTCGCCCCCCAACGACCCGCCTCGATCGGCGAGGGTCGGTGATTTCAGACTTCAACGGACATCGACGAAGCGTCGGGCGGTCGAACGCCGCCTCCTCCAGAGGGGATCGGCGGATGCTGCCAGGAACCGGCCCCCGCGCCTAGTCCGATTCCTTGGCCGGTTCGACCTCGACCGGCGCTTCGACCGCCGCCGGCTCCGTTCGCCACTGCTCCCGAACCTTGCCGATCTGATCGATCAACCGCCCGTAGGTCGCCACCGAGAGGACCAGCACCAGCAGCAAGCCGAAGCCCGCCAAAATGTTCTGACGCCACGAGTTCGCAAACCGCCCCATGATCGACCGATCGTTGAGAATCAGGAACATGCCGATCCCGACCGCCGGCACTGCCAGCATCGTCGCCGCCTGGGCGATCACCAGGGCATTGGCCCGGTTCTCCTGCGGCATCGTGGCGATGAGCATGCCGATGACCATGATCCCCAGCGCGAACCGCCTCGGCCACGGCTGGTCCATCCGAGAGCCGAGGCCCAGGCCGTCGGCCAGCAGGCCCCCGCCCACCAGGGCGTTGACCGGAATCGACGAGAAGGCCGCCGCCCAGAACCCGAGGCAGAAGATGAACTTCGCCATCGGCCCGAAGGTCGCCTCCAGTTGCAGGGCCATCTCGGCCGCGTCCTGGATCACGATTCCCCGAGGCCGCAAGGCCGCCGCCGAGGTCAGGATGATCAGGATGCTGATCGTCGACAGCAAGCCAATCCCCACCACCGAGTCGATCAGGCTCTTGCGAACGTCCGGCAACCGCCACCCCTTCGACTGCACCAGGTACGACTGATAGAGGCAGGCATGCAAGACAAACGTCGTCCCCACCATCGCCGCCATCACCGTGATCGTGCCGTCTCCCTTCGGCAACTGGGGGACGAGCCCCGCGGCCGCCTCGGCCAGGTTCGGCCGGGCCACCACCAGGTTCGTGAAGAAGGCGACGATCATGATCAGCACCAGCACGATCATCACCCGCTCAATCAGCCGATAGAGGTTCTTCGTGAAGGCGACCATCAGGATCGCTGTGCCGGTGAAGACGAACGGCCAGACCTGCTCCTCGGCCACCGACCGGCCGAGCAAGGCCGAGAGGTTCCGCGAGGCCCAGTTGTCCGTCACGCTGGCCGTCGCGGTCGTCACCCCGAGGTTGTTGCCGAACTGGAAGCTGGCCGACATCAGGAAGGCCGCCAGGCCGATCAGGACTGCGAACCATCGCCCGTAGCGATCGGCCACCGCCTGCAAGAACGACCGAACCTGCGTCGCCCCGAAGCGGGCCCCCATGACCGTGTACATCATCATGGCCGCCGCCGCCAGCACGACCACCCAGATCAAGGCATACCCATATTCGGCCCCGATCTTCGAGGCCGTCGTCACGCTGCCCGGACCGAGACAGACCGACGCAATAATCAGCCCCGGCCCCAGCGAGCCCAGGATTCGCTTGATCCAAGCAGAGATCGCCATCACCATGAGTTGCCCAGCCTTCTGCTCTGGTTTCGCCCCAGCTCGCCGCGTACCGTCCTGGCAGATCGTCTCGTCTCGATGGCCCCTTCCACGCGAGCCGTCCTTGATTCGGGACTTTACCCCCTCAGACTCCTCGCGTCGAGGTGCTGGCCCACCGCCTCGCGGAGCCGTGACCACTGGCCGTCGGACCATCGAGGACGTAAGCTCAATTCCATATCGACCCGCACGCTGATCGGGGGATCGCCCAGGCGATCGAACACTCATGCCTGAAACCGATTACCGCCTGATCCTCTTCGACGCTCCTGAGAACCCGGACGCCCTGCGCGACCTATTCCGGGGGGTCATGGGCCTGCACCCGACCGAGGCGATGCAGTGGGTCAAGCGCGCCCCCGGCATCCTCCCCTGGCCCCTGGCCGAAGGAGAGGTCCGCGAACTGCTCGACGCCCTGTACGACCAGGGGATCGCCGCCGAGGCCCGCCGCGTCGACACCGTGCCCAAGCTCGTCCCCGCCCGATCGGTCCACCGCGCGGCCATTCAACCCGAAGGGCTGAGCATCAGCGGACTTCGAGGAGAGCCGGCCCACTACGTCCCCTGGTCGAAGCTGGAGCTGGTCCACGGTGGTCGGATCGCCGCCGACGACGAGTTCCGCGACCCCCAGGGAATCGGCTGGGCCAACGCCGTCGCCTCGGGCCTCAACGCCATGATCCTCCGAGGCCCGAAGCCCCCCCGCACCCGGCGTTCGAAGCGAGTCCCCCGCGACCCCGTCACCGAGCTGCACCTGGTCCGCACCGACCCCCAAATCGCCTTCCGAATCGTCGCCGACCAGATGAATTACAGCGACCTCGGCGACCGCCTGCTCCCCTCCGCCGTCGAGAACTTCCCGATCTTCCTCGCCGAGCTGGTCGCCCGGGCCGACACCGCCACCATCACCGACTCGACCCTCGCCCTGCTCGGCCGACCCTCCCCAGAGGCTGAGCCGAGTACCTATCCGACCTCCCAGGCCATGCTCGACGCCACCACCCTCCGCCTGCTCTGGACCTGGTATCGCCGCGACCGCCAGCGCGATGCCTCCCCCGGCACCGGGTGAGCCGAAGCTTCGAAGCCTCCGCCGTCCAGGTTCCTCCGTTCTTTGGCAATTCGCATCGAACCGTGATCGACCCTCGATCGAAGAGGATCGCCCGGCTTCCGCAGAGCGATCCCAACCGGCTCGGGCTTGGTGCCCCGGTTCTTGGCCCCGGTCAGTTCTTGCGTCGGGTGTACTCGATTTTCATGAACTCGACCCAGTCGTCGCCGTATTCGGGGGCCTTCATGAAGAGGGTGAAGACCTTGTGGTCGGCGTCGGTCAAGACGCTGACGGTCTTCTGATCCACCTCCTTGTCGAGCATCGGGTCGAAGGCCTTGCCCTCGAAGGTGTAAGTCTTCGAATCCGGGTCGTAAGTGCCGGTCTGGGTCGAGAGCTTCGGGTTCATCGTGTCGACCCAGCTCATGACGTAGTGGCCGGCCTTCGGATCGAAGCCGATCTGGCTGTGCCCCCGGAAGGGCATGCCGCCGAAGTCCCCTTCGAACTCGCTAAGGAGCCAGAAGTCGCCCATCATCCGGTTCGTCTCGACCCCCTTGGACACCGTCGGAGGCTGGCCGGGACCGTTCATGAACGAGGTAATCGTCGCGTCCCAGGTGCCGACCTCCCCGATCAAGTGTCGATGTTCAGCCGTCGGTTGAGGAAGCATGGCTTCAAAGTCCTCCTGAGCGTGTGCGAACGCCGGAACCACCACCACCACCCATACCGCCAGGAAGGGAAGGCTTCGCGTCTTTTGTCGCACAGGCTGGTCCTCCGCTCGTTAGGTTTCGACCGTGGTCCTCCCCTTCGCGGCCTATACTGGACACACGAACAGAAGAAGACGGCCGAAGTATGAACGGACGTACCGAGAATGTCCAGAGAAAATCGACCAGAATCTTGCCCGGTTTCGTGGCACTGGGCCGACGCTCAAGGCTGGCTTGGCTTTACAGCGCGGCGGGGGCCTTGATAGACTCGCCCCTCGAAACGGAGTTTCCAGCTCCCGAAGGGGGGACGCTTGCCTGATGGCCCCGTTGGAGGTGTGATCCGGTCCCCCGGCCCCGTCACTCGACCGCAGGAGAGGTCTGCCCGTGTCCCAAAATAATCGCTACCTGTTTACCAGCGAATCTGTCTCGATGGGCCATCCCGACAAGATGGCCGACCAGATTTCCGACGGCATCCTCGACGCGATCCTCGAGCAAGACCCCAACGCCCGGGTCGCCTGCGAGACCCTGGTGACGACCGGCCTGGTCGTCCTGGCCGGCGAGATCACGACCACGGCCGTCGTGGACTACCCCGGGGTCGTCCGGCAGGTCGTCCGAGAGATCGGCTACACCTCCAGCGCCATGGGCTTCGACGCCGACACCTGCGGCGTGATGGTCGCCCTGGGCAAGCAGTCGCCCGACATCGCCATGGGGGTCAACGAAGATTCCGCCAAAGGCAAGGAGATCGGCGCCGGCGACCAGGGCTTGATGTTCGGCTACGCCTGCGACGAGACCCCCGAGCTGATGCCCCTGCCGATCGCCCTGGCCCACCGCATTCTCAACCGCCTGACCGAGCTGCGGCAGAACGGCACGATCCCCTGGCTTCGGCCCGACAACAAGAGCCAGGTCACGGTCGAATACGACGACGGCCGCCCGGTCCGGATCGACACCGTGGTCGTCTCCACCCAGCACGACCCCGGCGTCACCCAGCAGCAGATCCGCGAGACGGTCATCAAGGAGATCATCGAGCCGGTCCTGCCGAAGGACATGGTCAAGGGAGAGATCACCTACCACATCAACCCGACCGGCCAGTTCATCGTCGGCGGCCCGCACGGCGACGCCGGCCTGACCGGCCGGAAGATCATCGTCGATACCTACGGCGGCGCCGGCCGACACGGCGGCGGGGCGTTCAGCGGCAAGGACTCGACCAAGGTGGACCGCTCGGCCGCCTACATGGCCCGCTACGCCGCGAAAAATGTGGTGGCCGCCGGGCTGGCCAAGAAATGCGAGGTCCAGCTCGCCTACGCGATCGGCGTGAGCGCCCCGGTAAGCATCCACGTCGATACGTTCGGCACCGGAACGATCCCGCACGATCAGATCGAGGCCCTGATCCGAGAGCACTTCCCGCTGACCCCGTCGGGCATCATCGCCCACCTCGAACTGCGTCGGCCGATCTTCCGCAAGACCGCCGCCGGTGGCCACTTCGGCCGCTCCGAGCCCGAGTTCACCTGGGAAAAGACCGACAAGGCCGCAGCCCTGAAACAGGCCGCCACGGCCTCCGCCGTCGCCTGACCCGGCCTCTGGGCTCAGCATCATCCGCTCGCTCAACGCCCCCGCGTCTTCCCTCGCTCCATCGATCGAGGACGCGGGGGCGGCTCGTTCCGTCCCCCTCCTGACCGGCCATCACCTGCCCGCCCGCCCACAGATGACAATCAAGCACACACCCAATCACACCCGAATCATTCCCGCCAGACATGGCAAGCTTCGAATCACCTCGCCCGATTAAGCATAATGAAAATTCGATGTGTTGAGGTCTTTCATGTTGACGACACCGACAGCCACCTGACACAATGCGAGAGGCTCGCGAACGATGGTTGTCGCGAGTCACGCCGTACCGTGTGCGAGAATGCATGAGTGTCGAGCATCTGTGAGTTTGCTTCGCTTTGCAGCCTCGGTAGCGCAGTCCGGTAACCGGCGAGAGCCCTTGACCCAGAGGGCTCTCGCCGGGGCCGGTGCCGATCAAAATTCTGACGCGGAACGAACCCCTTGCGCGAGGCGTGACGCAAGGCACAAGGGGTTGAGTCGGGTCAGTCGCCGAAGCTGATGCCCATGTCGCGGCCAGTCTGGATCGTGTCGCAGTCCAGGGGAACCGCCTTCATCCGGCGGGTGGCGACATCGAGCGGAACGTACTTGACCTCCGGTGGGTCGAGGGCGACCATCACGCCGCAATGGTTCTCCGCCAGGGTTCGGACAGCCGCCGCGCCGAAGCGGAGCGCCAGCAGGCGGTCCATGGGGACCGGAGTGCCGCCGCGGAGCAGGTGGCCGAGGACGACGGTCCGGACGTCCTTGCCGGTCGTGGCTCGTAGTCCTTCGGCCACCTTCTCGCCGATCCCTCCCAGCCGCTCAATCCGACCGGGTTCACCGGGGACGAGTGAGTGCTCGCCTCCCTTCGGATAGGCTCCTTCGGCCACCACCACGATCGAGAAGCGCCGGCCGATTCGATCGCGTTCGGCGATTTTCCGAGCCACCGACGTCAGGTCGAAAGGAATCTCGGGAATCAAGATCGCGTCGGCGGTGGCGGCGATGCCCGCGCTCATGGCAATCCATCCCGCGTAACGGCCCATCACCTCGACCACCATGACCCGATCGTGGGCCTCGGCCGTCGAGTGCAGGCGGTCCAGGCATTCGGTGGCAAAGGCCACGGCGGTCAAAAAGCCGAACGTCAGGACCGTGCCATCGAGGTCGTTGTCGATCGTCTTCGGCACGCCGACCACGCGAAGACCGTGCCGGCTCAGGGCGTGGGCAATCTCCATCGAGCCGTCACCACCGATGGCGATGAGCGCATCGACATTCTCGCCGATCCGCTCGGCCAGCTCGGCGGTGCGATCAACCGGGACGACCGATCCATCGGGTTGCGGAGTCGGGAACGCCAGAGGGCTATTCTTGTTCGTGGTCCCCAGAATCGTGCCGCCGAGGTGGGTGATGCCGCGCACTCGATCGGCCGTCAACGGAATGAGGCCACCTTCAGGGAACCGCTCGGGGGTCAAGACGCCGTCGTACCCGTCCCGAATCCCGACACACTCCCACCCGCGATTCAAGGCCGAAACGACCGCCGCTCGAATCACCGCGTTCAGGCCCGGTGCGTCGCCTCCTCCAGTCGAGATCGCAATCCGCCGGATCGGGTTTCCTGAGGTCGCCATCGTAGCGCGCTCCTTCGTGCGTTCGTGGCGGTCGGATCAGATCGTGTCTCGACCGCGCACCAATTTCAAGATCCGCTTTTCCGTCGATGAATTAGGACGGCTTATTGTACCAGGCGCGGTTGCAGCGCGTCAGGATCGGAGTCCCGGCAACGCGGGGTCCGAGATCCGAACGTCGGAAGACCGGCACCAGCCTGGGCGACCAAACCGGAGGCGCTGGGCAACGCCGATGAGGTCATCGTACAATCAGAACAAGACGATGATCGGTCCCCCGTTCCCGAGGGAGCCTCGCTCGTGGCCACATCGACCGCCCCCTCCACCATCGCCACCGATCCTCCGGCGACCATTGCCGAGCTACTCCACCTCCTGGGAGACATTCCGGCCTCCCGCGTCCGCTTCCGCCCTTTGCCGGGATCGGCCACGGAGGAAGACCTGCTCCGCCTCCTCGATCGCGAGAACCTGGCGTGTGAGCTGATCGAGGGCGTGCTGGTGGAGAAGGCGAGGGGCTACCGGGAATCGCTGATCGCAGGGCTGATCCTCACGCTCCTGAACAACCATGTGCTGGCTCACCGCCTGGGCTACGTCTCGGGGGCGGATGGAATCATGAGGCTCATGCCCCAACTCGTGCGGATTCCGGACGTGGCGTTTGTCGCTCGCAACCGATTTCCCGGCGGCAAGCTTCCGGACGAGCCGATCCCGAGCCTCGTGCCCAACCTGGCGGTCGAGGTCCTGAGCAAGGACAAATCCCGAGCTGAGATGGAGCGCAAGATCCGCGAATACTTTGAAGCTGGGGTTCGCCTGGTCTGGATGGTCGATCCGACCCGCCGAACCGTCCGGGTCCATCCCGGGCCGACCGCCGAGCAATCCGTTTTGCTGAGTGAAACGGAAACCCTCGACGGCGGCGAGGTCGTGACGGGCTTCTCCGTGACCGTGACCGAGCTGTTCCCGACGGATGACGATTGACTCACGCGATTCCCCGGAGGACTCCCGATGATGACCGCATCTACTTCGATCGATCGTGCTCGGGCCGCCTTCCGAGAGCGCTTCGGCGCCGAGCCGACACACCTCGGCATGGCTCCGGGACGCGTCGAACTGCTGGGCAATCACACCGACCACAACAACGGCCTGGTTTTGGCCGCGGCGATCGACCGCTCGACCGTCGTGACCGGCCGGCCGACCCGGGGAGAAGAATCCTGGATTTACTCCGAGGCATTCGATGATTTGTATGGTCTGCCGCTCCATGAGGAGGTGAATGACCCGCCAGGGGCCTGGGGACGGTACCTGCGAGGGGTCGTCAAGGCGTTCACCGATCGAATCGGGCCGCTGCAATCGGCCTTCGAGGCCACCATTGCCGGCGATGTTCCGCTCGGCGCGGGCCTCTCCAGTTCGGCAAGCCTGGAGGGAGCGTTCGCCCTGTTTTTGCTCGACGCCGGAGTGTTTCCCGAGGGGCAGGGGGGGACCGCCGACGCGCTCGACGACCAGGCTCGGATGGCTCTGGCCCAGACCCTCCGCGAGGCCGAGAACCAGACCGTTGGGGTCGCCTCGGGCCTGCTCGACTTCGTTTGCACCCTGCTGGGCAAGCGCGATCATGCCTTGATGCTCGATTGTTTCTCGCTTGAGTTCGAGCGGCTTTCGCTCGGCGATCCCTCGCCTGCGATCGTCGTTTGCGACACGAAGACCTCACGACGTCTGGCCGACGGGATGTACAACCAGCGCCGGGAGGAATGTGATCGGATTGTCCGGTACTTCCGCGAACATCCGCCGGCATCCTCACGCTCCGATCCCCCTCAGGAGCCTCCGCCGGTCGCGTCGCTTCGGGACATCACCCTTGCGGATTTGAACGCCTATCGTGATCGGCTCGACCCGGTCGGCTACCGTCGCGCGCGGCACGTCTTGACCGAGAACGACCGAGTGCGGCAAGGGGCCGAGGCCCTGCGGCGTGGCGATCTGACGACGTTGGGCCGCCTGATGTCGGCCTCGCACGCATCAAGCCGAGACGACTTCGAAAACAGCTCGCCTGCTTTGAACACGTTGATCGAATTGGCCGAGGCTGCGCCCGGATTCCTGGGCGGTAAGCTCTGCGGGGCGGGCTGGGCCGGTTGCACGGTCAATCTGGTTCGGTCTGACCAGGCCGACGCCTTCGCCGCCTCGGTGCGCGAGGCCTACGCCCGACGCACCGGTACGATCGCCGAGGTTCATGTTTGCCAGGCCGCCGACGGGGCCAGGGCGATCCCTTTGATCGGGTGATTCTGGTAACGTGAGAGGTTGCTCCCTCGACCCTCCGACCGGACGGGCCGCGCCGGAATCGAGTCGGGGAGCAGTCGTGAACTTCGATCGGAGAGACTGCGATGACTCTGGTCAAAATCGGCGGAAGTTATTTGAATCTGGAGATGGTCACAGAAGTTCGTGATACGGGCATTGACGTTGAGATCTTTTTCAGTACCGAAAAAGCGACCATCCTGCGCGGCGGAGAGGCCGAGTCCTTCCGCCGATGGCTCGATTCGATCGCCATTGTCCCGTCCGAGCAAGTCGGCCCGAAATCCTGACCCATCTCGAACCGCAATGGCCGTTTCATCACGGTCTTGCCAAGGAGGATTGCGCTCATGCGATCTCGTCTCCCTCTCCCCTGCGTGCAGGTGGTCCGAACGCTGGCGATCGTGCTGATCGCCTCGGTCGCCTGCGCCGAGACGTGCCTGTCTCCCTACGTGACGCGACTCGATCGGCCGGAAGCATACCTGTATGTCTTCTGCGTCGATGCCGATGCAAAGGACAATGATTTTGTCATCACCGTGGATGTCAACCCAGCCAGCCCGAGTTACGGCACGATCATCCATCAGCTTGATCTCGGCTCGAAGGGGAACGAGACGCACCACTGGGGGTTCACCGACGACCGGACGCGCATCTGGGCCGGGGGGCTCTTTTCGAGCCGGATCTGGATCATCGACGTGGCGACCGACCCGGCCGCCCCTCGGATCGAAACCGTCCTGGAGGACGTCACGGAACAGACGGGGCTGTCGGGGCCGCATACCTATTACGCCCTTCCGGGCCGGATGCTCTTGACCTTCCTCGGCGCGGCCGATGGCGGACTTCCGGCCGGGATGGCCGAATTCACCAACGACGGCCGCTTTATCCGCCGAATCGACCAGCCCGAGGAATCGCCGTACGGCTACGATGTGGCCGTCAAAACCGAGTTTAACCGCATGGTTTCGAGCGCCTTCACGCCGTTGCGCAATTATGGGAAGCCGTTCCCCGAGATGAGCCTGAACGACTTCGGCAACGAGTTGATTGTCTGGGACTTCAAGGAGCGGAAACCGCTTCAGGTCATGGAGGCCGGGCTTGCTCCGCTGGAGGTCCGCTGGTCGCTCAAACCTGAAAATGATTATGGGTTCACGAACTGTGCGCTCGATAACTCGATCTATCTGTTCAAGGGGCGTGGCGACGGCACCTACGAGACGAAGAAAGTGGCCGACACGGCCGCTTTACCCGCCGACCTGAGGCAGAGCCCCGACGATCGCTTCCTCTACGTCTCATGCTTCGGCGGCGACGAGATCCAGCAGTGGGACGTGTCGGATCCCGAAAACCTCGTGCTGACCAGCACAGTGGTTCCCTGCGTGCAGCCGAACATGATGCACCTGACCGGCGACGGCAAGCGCATGTATGTGACCAACTCCTTGCTCTCAACCCTCGACCGCTCGGAAAACTTCTGCATCCGGCTCGTCCGGATCGGACCGGACGGCATGAAGGTCGATCCGTTCTTCGATGTTGATCTGACCAAATTCCCGACGGGCGCGGCCCGTGGTCACGACATGCTGATCAACTGATCCCATATCACCCCACGTCGAACACCGACTCAATCACCACGCGCGACATCGACCGCACGAGGAGCAACCACAAATGATTCTTCATGGCATCTGGCTCGCGATGGGCTCCTGGGTCGCCTGGTTCGGCGCCTTGGCGGCGATCGAAGACGATTCCCGGCTGGCGGACATCGGTCCGGCGCCGGAGACGGTGCTGGTCGATGCGCGCACCGAGCAACCGTTTCGCCTGGCCGACCTGCAATCGCAGGGCAAGGCCGCCCTGGTGAGCTTTGTCTACACGACCTGCAACGGGTCGTGCCCGGCCACCACGCATACGATGTACCGCGTGCAGGAGGAACTGAAGCGCCGCGGGCTCTGGGGCGACCGTGTCGCCCTGGTGTCCATCTCGCTCGATCCGAAAACGGATCGGCCGGAGATTCTCAGCCGATACGCCGAGATTTTCGGCGCCGATCCTTCAGGATGGCATTTCCTGACGGGCGACCCGAAGCCAGTGGCCGAGGTGATCGCCGCCTGGGATATGTGGGCTCGGATCGGCCCGAGCGGCACGCTCGACCATCCGTCGCGGATCTTTCTGGTCGATCCCAACGGTCGGCAACGAGAAATTTACAATCTTCAGTTCCTCGATCCCGAATCGGTCGTAGCCGACATCCAACTTGTCCTTGACGAGGCGTCGGCGGGAACCCGCTAACGGAGGGAATCTCTCCGCCGTCCCCCAGCGTCGAGCAGGCTCAGCAGAAGGGCCGAAGCGCCTGGCGAAGGGCCGAGGCGCTGGGGAAGCGGTCGGCGGGGTCTCGGGACAGGCCGCGGTCGATCACGGCGGCGAGCTGAGGAGGAATCTCGGGGCGTCGCTCGCGGATGGGGATGGGGGCCTGTTCCAGGACCAGTTGCACCACGTCGATCCCTTCGCCCACATGATCATGGATAAACTGGCCGGTGAGCAGGAAATAGAGCGTCGCGGTCGTGGCGTAGATGTCGCCCGACGGCTTGACGGTCTTGAAGTCGAGCATCTGCTCGGGGGGCATGAAGGGAATCGTCCCACGCATTTCTCCGGAGAAGGTCAGGCCCGACAGGCCGATGCTCCGGTAACTTTTGGCCAGGCCGAAATCGGAAATCTTGACCGAGAGCAAGCCGCTTGGTGTGCGACCGATGAGAATGTTTTCCGGCTTGATGTCCCGATGGACGAAGCCTTGGCGATGGGCGTGATCGAGTCCCTTGAGAATCTGAGCGGCCATCCGGCAGCCCTGGTCGATCGGGTACTGGCCCTGGGCGGCTCGGGCAACGGCCTCAAGATTGCTGCCGTCAACATACTCCATGGCGAACCAGAAGCGACCGCCGGAAGTTCCCTGTTCGAGCCACTCGACGATGTTCGGATGCTTCAGCTTGCTGATGACCGTCATTTCGCGGAGGAAGCGGTCGATGGCCGATCGGGCAGCGGCCGACTCGGGCACGATCAGCTTCAGGGCGACCTTGCGCCCGGTCCGGGAGTGCTGGGCGAGATAGACGACCCCCATCGCCCCCCGTCCCAGCTCGCGGAGGGTCTTGTAGTGCGGCACGGGCTGGGGGGTCATCGCCATCTCGGCCCGGCAGTTGTCGCAAAGCCAGTAGACCGACTCCGGCCCGCGTCCCTCTTGTTCATCCTGAGCAACAAGGGTGCCCTGAGGGGCCGAAATCCCACAACCGCCGCAGACGATCGGGGCGAACGAGACCGGAGGCCGATCGTGCTCGGCCGTGCCCACCTCGTCGGGCCGAAGCAGGCCCGGCATGCCGCCCGAGGCCTCAATCTGGACCCGAAAGACCGTTTCTCCGGCCATGATCCGGTCGCCATGAACCAGGCGCGACCGCTCCACCGGCCGATCGTTGACAAACGTGCCGTTGGTGCTGCGCAGGTCGCGGAGCGTCAGGTCGCCTCCGCTGGTCACTCGCAACTCGAAGTGATCGCGCGAGAGCGAACTATCTTCAGGGACCGAACCGTCAACCAGAAGTGAACGGCCCACCACGAACGGTTCGGCGCGCTCGACCACGAACGACCGGCCCGCTCGGGGCCCCTCGACGATCTCAAGCACCACTCGGAAACTGGTGGATCGCTCCGGCATGGTTCGGGGTACTGCACTCACGCGTCTGGTCCGTTCCACTCATGATTCGGATGAGTCCATGATGCAGAATCCATTCCACACCAACAAAAAGGGGTTCGTCTCTCGGAAAGCTGCCTCGACTCAACCCCATCTCGCCGAGAGGAACTGTCTTCTATCCTACGGAATCACCCCCAAAATCGCCTGGAAGTTTTTTCGCGAAAACCTCCGATTTCCAATGACTGCATGAAGTTATGCGAGCCAACCAATGAATGCATTCACAGAGGCGATCGCCCTCGACATCGCCCACGCCTTGCAGCGCGGCCAGCCCGTGGTGGCGCTGGAATCGACCCTGATTGCTCACGGCCTTCCCTGGCCGACGAACCTGGAAACCGCCAGACGATCGGAGCAGGCCGTTCGAGAGGCCGGAGCCGTTCCGGCGACGATCGCCGTACTGAACGGGAGGGTCCGGATCGGGCTGAGTGACACCGAACTGACACACCTGGCCCAGGCGAACGACGTGCTGAAGGCTGGCCGACGCGACCTGAGCCCGGTCCTTGCCCGGGGCCAGAGCGCGGCAACCACCGTCTCGGCCACGCTCTGGATCGCCCGATCGGCGGGCATCGGCGTGTTCGCGACGGGGGGCCTTGGAGGAGTACACCGGAACGCGGCCGAAAGTTTCGACGTGTCGATGGATCTCGACGAACTGGCTCGGGCTGATGGTTCGCTGGTCGTCTGCTCCGGGGCCAAGACGGTCCTCGATCTGCCCGCCACCCTCGAAGCTCTGGAAACCCGAGGGGTGCCGATCATCGGCTATCAGACCGACGCGTTGCCCGCTTTCACAAGCCGAACCACCGGCCTGCCCCTGGAGCATCGGGTCAACGATCCGGTCGAGGCGGCCCGGCTCGTCGCCGTACACCGGCAGTTCGGCCTGCCCTGCGCGGTGGTTCTTACCCAACAGGTTCCCGAATCAGAAGCCCCGGACGAAGCATTGATGAATGCCGCGCTCGACGACGCCCTGAACCAGGCTGATCGTCTTGGCATCAGCGGCAAGCGGCTTACCCCGTTTCTCCTTGCTCGCATTCATGAAGGAACCGGTGGCATGAGCCAATCGGCCAACGCCGCTCTGATTGTGGCCAACGCCTCGCTTGCGGCTCGGGTGGCGGTCGAGTTGGCCCGGATCGCTCCCAACGGTCCCGAAGCCGGAGCCGGTTGAACTCCGGTCCGGCTTCAGGCCCACGATTGGTGATTGCATGGCGTTTCGTCGGCCCGATCGGATCAATCGATCGGCGGCGGAGGCGGGCGCGAGGCATCAGACTCGGGGGCCGGAGCCGGCGACGGCGTCTCACTGGGCTCGACTGCGGGGACGTCGGGCTCCGACTCAACCGGGGGCACCTCCGTTTCGGGAGCCGAAGCTGGAGCCGGGGCCGGGGCCGGAATTGGGGTTGGGCTCGGTCTTGGAGCCGGAGCGGACGCCCGTGGGGCAGGGGGATCGACCTGGAACGACCGGAGGACCTCCTCAACCTGTTCGCGGAACTCGGCGGGAACCCCTTCGGTCAGGCTCATCAGTTCCAGGGCCGCACCGTTGGGCAATTGCACCAGATAGGCCGAGGAGTAGGCTCGGCCGGCGTCCTGCACGGCAAAGGCTTCAGGCACATAGGTCAGCGGCAGTTCCAGCCGGTAAACCCGTTTGCCTCCCCACTCCGGTTCGGGCAGCCAGCCCTCGGACCCCTGGCCGACGGTCACACCGGGCGGGGGAACCGATCGCCAGCCCTCGATCATCCGTTGCACGAACGGATCGGGGCGAAGCTCGGGGGGCACCTCGCCTCGGGGGTGAAACACGAACGTCATGTGATCCGGCACCCCGTCAATCCGCACGCGCTGCAAGACAACGTCCTCGCCCGCTTCCTGGTCGGCCGGGGCAGGACGGTAATCCTGCGGATGCTCGAACTGGAATCGGTTCTCGGGGTCTCGGAAGACGACCCAGGAATTCTGCCGGGTCGGTTCGGGAGCCGGGTTCGGAAGCGGGGGGATCAGCTCGGCCGGCACGGTGCGCCGACGTTCCAGGTTCAGCTCGCGAAGCTGGGTCGCCCGCATGCCGATGCGTCCGGTCTCGTCCGGGAATTCGACCACGTCCCGTTGCGCGAGCAAGAGCCGATTGATCGACCCTTGAACATCCAGCATCCGAGGTTCGAGCGTATTGAGCTGCTGGCCCCCTTGCGGTGCATCCAGGGTGGTTTCCGGGTCGATGAAGGCAAATTCGAGCTGGGCATTCACGGCGGTCATGGCGCTGACCAGTTGCACCCGGCCACTGACCCGGATCACGGCCCGAGTGTTCTGGTCGGTTGCGGTCGGGGGGATCAGCTCCTCAAACGTCGCCTCCAGCGAGCCGTCGATGATGGTGTCGCCCAGCAGGGCCTCGGCGGCATCTCGGGGAACGTTCCAGCGATCCCCGACCCCCTGGTGAAGGGTCGAGAGCAGGCCCGCCAGCTTCGGCATGTCGATCTGCTGGTAGGCCGCGAAGCCAAACTGCTCCTGATTCAACCGCGACGAGCCCGGCAAGGTCAGGATCGTCGGCACCGGCCGGCCCTCATCCTGGAGCCAGAAGGTCTGACCGGCCAGCCCCACCGGCCCCGTGGTTGACGTGTCGGGCACGCCGTCTCGCGTCAACTGCACCGTCTGGTACGAGCGAACCAGGGCCGAGACGGTGCGATTTTCAATGCCTCCGACCTGCGCCGGCCGTTCGACCACAATGACCCGAGAAACCAGTTGCGTGCGTTCGGGAGCCTGCCCCGGCTGCTCGAACGACCGATCGAGGTTCTCGACGAAGGCGACCTGATAGGGGCCGATCCCGCTGTCGTTGGCATCGGGCGGGGCGTAGGCTTCGATGAACCGATAGCGCCGTCCGGTGTCTCGGCCAGGTTCGCCCACTCCGGGAGCCGGGCGAGTCTCAAAGCCGGGCGGAGAAGACGCCGGTTGACCGCTGTCGAGGCCCGGAGCGGGTCGTGTCGCCCCGATCGGAGGCGCCGGGCGCGACGCTCCTTCTTGCCAGGCCATCGCCATCGCCGGCGACAGCCCGAAGGCCAGGGCCAGGCCCAGGATCCCAAACAGTTGTCCGGTTCGTCGGCCTCGCGCCGGCATGGTCGTCCTGCTCCTCATGTCCGCTCTCCTCCGGTCCGGGTCCGAGCCGGTTCCCGATCTGGCGACCCCCGACGATCCGGGATCGACGCAAAAGGCTGGATCAAGGCGGGCGATGAGCCAACGCCCCTCGCCATCCAATCCGCCTTTTCAATCCCCCGACGAACACCATCTTACCGACCAAGGGCCAGATTCGTGAAACACGCGTGCCAACCATTTATGATCAAAATTGAGCAGAGGCCATCTGCAGATCGGAAACCAATGGCGGATTCGACCGATCGGTCCCGACAAGGCTCCACCGCTCGGCCCCTTCATCAACGAACCTCCGGCAACCAGCGCAACGAGCCGATCATCCGTTGATCGCGTCGGCCGAATCGCTCGACCTGCGAGGCCCGAAGCGTGAAGATTGCCACGACCTGACGACCCTTTGAGTCGGACACCAGGTAATAATACCAGACGATCGGCTCCTCTCCCTGCCGACCGGCCAGCGCCAGCCGATAGCGAAACTCTCCTTCGGGAGCGGCCACGGCTCCCGCGTCGATCATCCGGTCGAACCGATCGCCGAGCGCCTTCTTCACGTCGTCCCGAAACCGCTCGGCCTTGGGTTGCGCTCCCGGCTCGACGGTCGGCCCGGCCACAAGATTCGCCTGCACGACCACCGTGCCCGCCTCGACCCGCCGCAAGACGACCTGCTGCTCGTCCTCCGAGAACACATGCCAGGCTCGGTCGTGCTGAAGCGTATAACGCCCATCGGGGGCCGAGTACGTGAGCAAAAGCCAGTCGTCGGGCAGCCGATCGGGGACCTTCGGCGCGGGGGTTTCGCTCGCCTCATCGGCCGCCTTGCTCCGCTCGATCCGAATCGTGCTGCGGAACTCCAGGCCCGCCTCGACCGGCCCCGGCTTGCGGCGTTCGTCCCGTTCGATCGTCACCAGGGCAATCCGACCGGCCCGGCGATCGAAGCGCAGCGAGCCGGTGATCGTCATCTCTCCCTCTCCTCCCAGGACTGCCCCGGCAATCGATCCGGCCAGATCGACCTCGGCCGACTCCTCATCCACCGATCGGAGCGTCGCCTCGACCGTGTTCGACGCCAGGGCATCGTAGCCACTGATCGACCGAGCGACCCCGTCGGGCACGGCCCAGCGAGCCCCGGGAGCCACCTCGGCCCCATCTTCGGGCAGCAGGGCGAGCACGTCGATCGGATCGGCCGGCATCTGCACCAGATCCAGCTCGGCCCGCGTCAACGGTCCCTGTGGACTGGCGACGACCACCCGGCCGTCCGGTTCGGTCGGTCGCTCGACGATCAACGAGGAAACCTCGGGCCGCAAAGTGATCGTTTGCGGTCGGATCGGCTCCGGCCCACCAATGGCCACGCTTGCCTGCTCGGCCTGCCGCCAAAGGCGCGTCGGCTGTCCCTCGGTATCGACCGCAAGCACCTGATCGACGGACTCGATCCGGGTCGAAACCGTCAGCTCGATCGGGGCAACGGGGGTGTCCTCGGTTGCCTCTCCGGGCAAGTAGCGTCCCTCAGCTTCCAGCGAGGCCCGCACGCGGAGCCGATCCCCCGGGTTCAGGCGCTCGACCAGCGCGACCGGCCCCGGCTGATCCTCGGCCGCCTGAACCGCAACGGGCCAGAACGTCACCAGCGCCAGAACGACCACCGAGATCCCACCGAGTCGGAGCCTGCTTCGCATCCCGATCACACTCCTCCCGCTTCCAAAGGTGCCGGTCGGGACTCGAAGCCCCCGCTCCAGAACCGATGGAGGGAATTCCGTCCCCCGAATACCCATCCCACCAGAAACTGTCCGAAAACGGTGCACCCGTCGCGCCGAAACTGATCGACGTTCCCTCCTGTCTTCGAATTTCGACCGTGCGACCGTCGTTTCCCGAAAATTTTCCGGATTTTTGCCGCAAACCCGCATGAGCCACGAATAGGTATGTGCCGGGCGCTTCTAGTCCTCGAAGCATGATGCGTCTGAGAAACGCGCGGCGGAAGATGTCAAATCGACATCCCCTTTGTGTCCTGCTGCTCCGCGAAGTTGCCCGCGCAGCACTCGACACGAGCAAAACCAACGACACAAACCCATGAAAAATCAGAACTTAAGCCATACACCCTCAACAACAACCGTTCCCTCTCCGCGAGGGGTACATCGTTTGCGGGGCGTTGGTTGTGGTGAATTCAGCCTTGACACGAAGGTTCTCGGGCGAACTTCGCTCCTCCCAACGCTCTCTTGAGAGAGACAGAACGTAGGGTTCTTTGGGAAGAATCCGAGTTGAAGGGCCGAACTCAATGACGGGTTTCGACGAAAAGATGAACAGACGGAACCTTCGTCACGGCCGAAAGCGTCCGAGCTATTACAGTCGTCTGCATCAAGGTGAGATCAGTCCTCAGCCGGGATCGCTTTTGAGCCCGGGAGCGAAGCAGGGATGAGCCAGTCCTATCGCCACCCAGCACTGCGACAGTTGATGGAACAGCAAACGCGCTCGGCCACCCGAGAGCGTCGGCTGGAACAACTGGACCGCGCCGAGCGACTTCTGGCCGAAATCGAAGGCGGCAAAGTCTATCCCTTCGAATTTCTCTGCTACCGAATCACCGGCTACCGGGCCGATTCTTCCTCGTTGCTGACGATCAGCGGTCGTGATGTCCGACATGATCTTCGGCTATACGTCGAAGACCTGTCGCGCACCGTCGGCCAGCCGGTCGACGAGGCCACTGAGCCGGTCTTGACGGTCGAAGACGTAAGCCGGCGCTATCAGGTTTCGACCCGGACCGTCAATCGCTGGCGACGCCAGGGTCTCGTGGCCCGGCACTTCCGGGTCGACGGTCGAATCAAAGTCGGTTTCCTGGAATCCAGCTTGGATCGATTCGTGTCGGAGCACCGCGAACAGGTCGATCGCGGGACTCGTTTTAGCCAGTTGTCCGACGCGGAGCGCGACGAGATCATTCGACGCGCCCGCCGCATGGCTGCGGTCCGGCAGGCCAGCCTTGCCGAGATCGCCCGGAGGATTGCCCGTAAGATGTCCCGCTCTCCTGAGACCATTCGCATGACGTTGAAGACCTACGATCGGGAGCATCCGGACCGAGCGATCTTCCCCGGCTCGACCGGCCCGCTCGATCCCGAAGCCCGGGCCCAGATCTACCGGAAGTTCCGCACCGGAACCTCCGTCGAGGTCCTGGCCAAGCAATACGGCCGGACCCGGTCGAGCATCTATCGGGTCCTCAACGAGCTGCGTGCCGAACGCCTGCTCGAAACGAAGCTCGAGTACATGCACAACGAGAGCTTCGACGACCCGAAGGCCGCCGCCGAGATCCTCGCCGAGATGCCCGTGCCGGCCGACGGCAAGGCCCCTCGCAAGGTCAAGGCCCCCAAGGGCTTGCCACCATACCTGGCCAGCCTCTACGAGGTTCCCTTGCTCTCTCGCGAACAGGAAGCCCACCTCTTCCGGAAGATGAACTTCCTGAAGTACAAGGCGTACCTGCGCCGCGAGAAGCTCGACCCGCACAAGGCCAAGACCGCCGAGCTTGACGAGATCGACCGCCTGCAAGACGAGGCCCTGGCCGTCAAGAACCAGATCATCCGGGCCAACCTCCGCCTGGTCGTCTCGATCGCCAAGCGGCACGTCGGCCCCAGCAACAACTTCTTCGAGCTAGTCTCCGACGGCAACATGTCCCTGATCCGCGCCGTCGAGAAGTTCGACTACGCCCGCGGCAACAAGTTCTCCACCTACGCGAGCTGGGCGATCATGAAGAACTTCGCCCGCACGATTCCCGAGGAGAACTACCGCCGCGACCGCTTCGTCACCGGCCACGAGGAGATGTTCGAATCGGCCGCCGACGGCCGGATCGACGAGCACGAGTATGAGGTCGCCCACCGCCGCAACGTCGAGGCCGTCCAGGGGATGCTCGGCCGCCTCGACGACCGCGAACGGCGGATCATGATCTCCCGCTACGGCCTCGACGGCTCCCGTGAGATGACCCTCGAACAGCTCGGCAAGGAGCTGGGGATCACCAAGGAGCGCGTCCGCCAGATCGAGTCGAGGGCCCAGGAAAAGCTCCGCCGGATCGCCGTCGAGGAGCGCATGGAACTGCCCATGTTCTGACCCATCCCCCTCGCGTCCAACTGGCCCCCTCCACCCGCCGGAAACGCTCGCTCGTTTCCGGCGGTGTTCGTTGGGGAAAGGTAGCCAGAAAAGCGACTCCGAAGACTCCGAACTCCCGGGTGAGGTCCCGTGTCTGACCCCTCACCCAGGCTCGACCGCAAAAGAACGTGCGGTCCCCTTGCCCCCCCCGGCTCGAGCGCGTTACCATGACGTTCATCGTGATTCCAAGGGCGTTTCGCCGCTCCGCCGAACGATTCCAACGATTTGACGGAGAAAACCGCTTGCAATCGACCTGAAGTCACGGTAAATTCTGACTTTTCCGCTGCCCGGAATTTCGCTGGCGTAGCTCAACTGGCAGAGCAACGGTCTTGTAAACCGTAGGTTGTGAGTTCGAGTCTCACCGCCAGCTCTGTCGGATCACGTCGCGGCGATTCGGTGACGGTTGAAACCCTGGAACACTCGCACCGTGTGCAGAGGGTGACAGGAAGACACGGGTGGTTACCCTAGCGGTCAAAGGGGCCAGACTGTAAATCTGGTGGCACAGCCTTCGCAGGTTCGAATCCTGCACCACCCACTCCGACGTTTGAGGCTCAATCAAGCCCGCCTGCGTGGCCAGAGTTTCAACCCTCGGACGAATTGCCGAACAGGATTGATCGAAGGAGGATTCGCCCCACCACCGCAGTTGCCTGCTCGATTCGATTTGCTGACGCTCCAGCGCCTCCTGGCACCAATGCGGGTGTAGCTCAATGGTAGAGCCCCTGCCTTCCAAGCAGGCGGTGTGGGTTCGATTCCCATCACCCGCTCTCCCAATTTGCCAGCCACCGCCAGAGCCTCAGCCCGAGTGGAATCAGCCCCCGAGACGCTGACCCACCCCTTCGAATCGACCATTGATTCTGCGAGAACGGTGGCGAAGACTTCCCCCTTGGTCCTTGACCCCGAACCACGATCGAACCGATCGAAGACGAGGTTTGCTCACGAGACACTCACTCCGAACGCCTTGACGCGAGAGGACTCCCGTCAAGACACCTTCTTGCTGCCGTGGCTCAGTCGGTAGAGCGCGTCCTTGGTAAGGACGAGGTCGTGGGTTCGAATCCCACCGGCAGCTTTCCCTGTACGAAGCGTGATGACCCGGATCGGTTCCCGTCCGTTTGGTCGGCGAATCGATCCTTTTAGGACCGCGCCGTCCGACGCCCGGCGGAACCCGACCCCGGTTCGGGACGCGGCCGACCACCGCCGGACCTCGCGGGGCGACGGGCTGATACCCCCCACCTCGCTTTCCAGAACCAGGAGACGACGGGAAGCACCGATGGCCAAGGAAACCTTTGTTCGCACGAAGCCGCACGTCAACGTCGGCACCATTGGGCACATTGACCACGGCAAGACCACGTTGACGGCCGCCCTCTTGGCTGTCCTCGGCGCCCGTGGTGGTGCGCAGTCTAAGTCCTATGCCGACATCGCCAAGGGTGGCACCGTCCGCGACGCCAGCAAGACGGTCACCATTGCCGTTTCTCACGTCGAGTACGAGAGCGAAACCCGGCACTACGCCCACATCGACTGCCCGGGCCACGCCGACTACATCAAGAACATGATCACCGGTGCCGCCCAGATGGACGGCGCGATTCTGGTGGTCTCCGCCGCCGACGGCCCGATGCCTCAGACCCGTGAGCACATCCTGCTCGCTCGTCAGGTCGGCGTGCCCGCTCTGGTCGTCTTCCTCAACAAGGTCGACCTGGTCGACGACGAGGAACTGCTGGAACTCGTCGAGTTCGAGCTGCGCGACCTTCTGACCCACTACAAGTTCCCCGGCGATGAGATCCCGATCATTCGCGGATCGGCCAAGCCGGCGTACGACAACCCGTCCGACGATACCGCCGCCAAGCCGATCCTCGAGCTGGTCGCGGCGATGGACAGCTACATCCCCGAGCCGGTTCGAGACGTCGACAAGCCGTTCCTGATGCCCGTCGAAGACGTCTTCTCCATCAAGGGACGTGGCACCGTCGGCACCGGCAAGATCGACCGCGGCATCGTCAAGGTCGGTGACAAGGTCCAGATCATTGGCTTCGGCGCCAACATGGACACGACCGTCACCGGCGTCGAGATGTTCCAGAAGACCCTCGACGAAGGCCGGGCCGGCGACAACGTCGGCTTGCTCGTGCGAGGCATCGAGAAGGAACAGCTCGAACGCGGCCAGGTCATCTGCAAGCCCGGCTCGATCACCCCGCACACGAAGTTCGAGGCTGAGGTCTACGTGCTCTCGAAGGACGAAGGTGGCCGTCACACCCCGTTCTTCAAGAACTACCGGCCGCAGTTCTACTTCCGGACCACCGACGTCACCGGCACCATCGTCAACCTGCTGTCCGAGGACGGCAGCGAGGCCGAAATGTGCATGCCGGGCGACAACATCAAGATGACCGTCGAGCTGATCGCACCGATCGCCATGGAGGAAAACCTCCGCTTCGCCATCCGCGAAGGTGGCAAGACCGTCGGTGCCGGTGTCGTCACCAAGATCATCGAGTGACGCCCTTCGAACGCAGAACCTTCGGGTTCCGCGATCCCTTGACGAACTCCATCATCCCGGCCGACGCCTCGCCCTTCCAGGCGATCCGCGTCGGCCGGGATGTCCGATGGATCAGGGACAGTGGGTTTGCCCCGCTGGACCAGGACCTCCCCGGGACGATCTGACCCCTCGCCCCGGCGTTTCGTACGAGCGTAGCTCAACTGGTAGAGCACCGGTCTCCAAAACCGGGGGTTGGGGGTTCGATTCCCTCCGCTCGTGCTTCGTATCGTTCTTTTCCTCCGGACAGGCCCGGACCTTCTCGGAGTCTCATCCGATGGGGTTCATGGGGCGAGTTGATGAGTCGGTGGCCGGATTGGGTCACAGGCCCGTCACCATGCCGGAGGAGAAGTACACCGTTGCGAACACCACAGAATCGGTCTGACTGCAGTCAATTCATGAGCGGCGTGATGGCGTCCTTGGGAGGGTCGGGCGAATGGGCAAGGTGAAGGATGATGCAACCGAGTCCCGCGCGTCGAAGCCCGCGGACAAGGCAGCCCGTCGCAGTGGCAAGAACCAGTTTGTCGCCACCCTGTTGAGTTCCGCGCTCTACAAGCCGATGCAGGGCTGGCATGCCCGGCTCTGGACCGGCATCGCCATGGCCGCCATCCTGCTCATTGGCGTCACGCGACTATTTGTGACCCTCGACGGCACCGAGATCTACGTTCAGTTCGGCATTTGTGGCGTCCTGGCCGCGGCGTTTGCCTGGCTGAGCTTCCGGTTGGTCCACTACCCGCCGTTCGCCGACTTCCTCATCGCCACCCAGGCGGAGATGAACAAGGTTTCCTGGATCAGCCGAAGCGATCTGAAGCGGGCCACCGGCGTCGTCCTGGTGACGGTGCTGGTCATCTCCTTCTACCTGTTCGCGATCGACAACGTCTGGATGATTTTGCTCAACCAGATCGGCGTGCTCGATGTCTCGGCCGGAACCGGCCAGGCGATCGGCTCGGCCGGTTGACGTTGTCCCCCGAGAGGCCGACGCGCCGCTCGACCTCTTGCCCTGATGGCTTGCTCCACTCGCTCCGAACCGAACTCCCACCCCCGACTGCCGGATGAGTACGACGCCCGACGAATACGACGAGCCGCCTCTCGAGCCCGAGTCAGGCCCGCCGTCGGAGCCGACCGATCCGGAGTCCGGGTCGGTCGTCGGCCCATCGAACCTCTTCGAAGTCGAGGAGTCCGCGCCCGACGGCGGCACCCCGACCGGTGAGACTCCCGAACCGTCCGACGCTTCCGAGGCCACCGACGAGGTCTTTCCTGAAGCCGAAGCGGACCAGCCCGACGAACAACCTGCCTCCGCTGTGGTTGAAAGCCATGCCGTGGAGGACGAGGCACCGTACGAGGGTGGTGACGACGATGACGAACCGCCTCCCGAACTGGTCTGGTACGTCCTGAAGGTTCAGAGCGGCCGCGAAGACACGATCCGTGATGCCCTCGAACGCCGGGTCAAGATTCAGGACCTCGGACACTACTTCGGTCAGATCGTCGTTCCGAAGGAAAAAGTCACCGAGATCCGCAACAACAAGAAACGCACCGTCGAGCGCAAGAGCTACCCGGGCTACATCATGGTCCACATGGAGCTCAACGAGAAAACCTGGTTCGTGGTCCGGGAGACTCCCGGCGTCGGCGACTTCGTCGGCGCCCACGGCACCCCGACGCCGATGAGCCAGACCGAGATCGACAAGATCCTCAAGCCCGAGGAACCCGGCGAAACCAAGGCCATTCCCAAGATCGACCTCGAACGCGGCGACCGCGTGAAGATCAAGGAGGGCCCCTTCGAAAACTTCGAGGGAACGGTCGAGGAGGTCATCGAGGCCCGCGGCCTGGTCAAGGTGATGCTCATCATCTTCAACCGGCCCACCCCCGTGGACCTGGAATACTGGCAAGTCGAACGAGTCTGAGTGTTTGGGAGTAGGCAGCCGGCAGTAGGCAGTAGGCAGTGAAGACTTATGCCGCCGATCTGGGATCCCCCGTCCCTTTTCTTCCCTGCCTACCGCCTACCGTCTACTGCCTACTGCCCCGGAGAGAGCGATGGCGAAGACAGTCACAGCGAAAATCAAGCTCCAATGCCCCGGTGGGCAGGCCACCCCGGCCCCCCCAGTCGGCCCGGCCCTCGGTCAGCACGGCGTGAACATCGGGCAATTCGTCACCCAGTTCAACGACCGCACCAAGGAGATGAAGGGGACCACCATCCCCGTCGAGATCACCGTTTACAACGACCGATCCTTCGACTTCATCACCAAGAGTCCACCCGCCGCCGTCCTGCTCAAGCAGGCTGCCGGCATCGCCTCCGGCTCGGCCGAGCCCCACAAGACCAAGGTCGGCAGCGTCTCTGCCGATCAGGTCCGGAAGATCGCCGAGACGAAGTTCCAAGACATGAACGCCCGAGACATCGACCATGCCATGCGGCTCATTGCCGGCACGGCCCGCAGCATGGGGGTCGAGGTCAAGGACTGATCGATCCTCCTCCCTCGAACACGGAACCTCCCGCCGCCGAGTCCCGCAACCCGTGGCATCGGCCCTCAAGGCAAACGGCCCCCAGGCCGGCCTGATCGTGCGAAGGAACCACCGGCCGACCACTTGCCCGATGGAGTGCTCGGCCCACCCGCTTCCGGCGCGACCGCCCGCCGGAGACGGCCCTCGGAGGGCCACGGGTGTCCCGGCGTCGTCCGTCCACCGGACCGATGACGACCGTGGGGCGGCAGCTTTTCCGAACCTTACGGAGAGCGACAGTGCCCAAGCATTCGAAGCGCTTCCGCGCCCTCTTGCAGCAAACCCCCTCGGGGCCGATCTCGCTGGAAGAGGCCGTCCAGGCGCTGAAGACGTTCGGCACCACGAAGTTCGACCAGTCGGTCGAGGTCTCGACCAACCTGGGGATCGACCCCCGCCAAAGCGACCAGAACGTCCGCGGCTCGGTCGCCTTGCCTCACGGCATTGGCAAGAGCGTGCGGGTGGCCGTTTTCGCCCAGGGTGACAACGCCGAGAAAGCCCGGGAAGCCGGCGCCGACATCGTCGGAGCCGACGACCTGGCCCAGCAGATCAAGAACGGGGTCATGGACTTCGACGTGGCTCTGGCCACGCCCGACGTCATGGGAATCGTCGGCCCGCTGGGCCGCGTGCTCGGCCCCCGGGGCATGATGCCCTCGCCCCGCTCCGGCACCGTGACGACCGACATTGCCTCGGCCGTCCGCGAGTTCAAGGCCGGGAAGATCGAGTTTCGCAACGACAAGGGCGGTAACGTGGCCGCTCCGGTCGGCAAGCTGAGCTTCGACGATCAGCGGCTGATCGAAAACATCCAGGCGTTCCTGACCCACCTGAAGACTCTCAAACCGGCCGCCGCCAAGGGCCAGTACATCCGGTCGGTCACCATCTCGGCCACGATGAGCCCGGGTATCCGGGTCGTCGCATAACCCGAGCCGGCACCCACCAGGAGGCGGCCCCCGGCCGACGACCAAAGCGATGAGCAAGTACGTCAAAGAGCTGATGATGGACCAGCTCCGTCGCGACCTTGACGGGACGCGATCGGTCCTGCTGCTGGACCTCGGCGGCCTGGACGCCATCAGCGAAACCCAGCTCCGGAACGACCTTCGCAAGAAGTCGATCCGCATCAAGGTGCTCAAGAACACCCTGGCCGGTCGAATCTTCGACGAGCTCGGCCTCGGCGGCCTTCGCCAGTACCTCAGCGGCCCCAGCGTGGCCGCCTGGGGCGGGGAAGGGGTCGCCGAACTGGCCAAGGAGATCTCGGCCCAGGTCAAGAAACTCGAGAAGCCGAAGATCAAGGGCGGTGCCGTCGACGGCGTGATCATCTCGCCCGACCAGGTCGCCGACATTACCAAGCTGCCGAGCCGCGAAGAACTGATCGGACGGGCCGTGGCCCTCGCCCTCGCCCCCGTTCAGCGCGTCGTCAGCCTGGCCAATGCCCCGGCCGCCGGCCTCGCCGGACAGCTCAAGGCCATCGCCGACGCCGAAGGTTCGGGCGATGCCCCGGCCGACGCCGAAGCCCCTGCCGAAGGCTGACCTCGATCCATCCCCTCGACGGCCCCCCGCCGTCGCTTCCGACCTGATTCGTTGCGTTGACCGGAGCCAGGCGAACCGACCGCCCAGCTCCACCCTCCTTCATCTCATCTGAATTCCGACCGATCCCGCCCGACCGGCGACGAGACCCGCCGAGCCAGGCACCAACCGGATCGCTCCGAACGAAAGGATCGCCGAACGATGGCCACTGCCGATGCCCCCGCCCGCGAATTCGCCGACAACATCAAGAACCTCGGCGAAGAGATCGTCAAGCTGACCGTCCTTGAAGCCAAGGCCCTGGGTGACTACCTCGAAGAGGTCCACGGCATCAAGGCCGCCGCTGCGGCCGTCGCCGCCGCCCCGGCCGCCGCCGCCGAGGCCGGCCCCGCCGCCGCCGAGAAGACCGAGTTCGACGTCGTCCTGGAAAACGCCGGCGCCCAGAAGATCCAGGTCATCAAGGTCGTCCGCGCCGCCACCGCCCTGGGCCTCAAGGAAGCCAAGGAACTGGTCGACGGCGCCCCGAAGCCGATCAAGACCGGCATCTCCAAGGAAGACGCCGAGAAGCTCAAGAAGGAACTCGAAGACGCTGGCGGCACCGTCAGCATCAAGTGACCCCGGCCGACGCCGGCCCCGGCACCCCCGGGGCCCGTCGCCTCCCTCGGCGGCCGATCGTCGCCCCGAACGCCTTCCCATCGAGGCCCGATCGGCAAGCCCACCCCAGGTTCAAACCCTCTGTCTCTCCTGACCCGCCCCGGTCCGACCGGGCGACGCCCTTCCGGCAACTCCGGGCGTCGCTCCGACCGACCGGGGCCGGCCGGCGCGCCGGGACCTCGCTCCGGAGCCGCCAGGATGTCGACTCCCTCAGGCCCCTTTTCCCGAGCCGAAACTCGCCCGTGTCCCCGCCCCAAAGGCCCGGACCCAGGGCCCGCCGAGCTCGCCAACGCCTTCTGCGTGACCGCGGCCCCGACCGAGCCCGGAACGGCCGACCCGACGCCGAGTCGCCCGCGACCGCGCCCGCCCTTCATCTCCCCTCGAGGAGCGCGACCCGATGCCCTACGCCAGCAGTGCCCAGCGGATCACCCCACTGCCTCCCAAGAATTTCGGCCGGATCGAGGACGAATACCCCATCCCCGATCTGACCCAGATCCAGACGGTCAGCTACGCCCGCTTCCTCCAGGCCGACACTGCCGCCGACAAGCGAACCGACTCGGGCCTCGAAGGCGTCTTCCGTGAAATCTTCCCCATCGAAAGCTACGACAAGCAGCTCAAGCTCGAATACATCCGCTACGACCTCGGCAAGCCCCGCTACGACCCCGACGAGTGCCGACAGCTCCGCCTGACCTTCGGCCGCCCCCTGCACGTCTGGCTCCGTCTGAACAAGGGGGAAACCGCCGTCGAGGAGTCGGTCTACCTCGGCGACATGCCGATCATGATCGGCGGCGGCGAGTTCATCATCAACGGCGCCGAGCGCGTCGTGGTCAGCCAGCTGCACCGCTCTCCCGGCGTCGACTTCGTCGTCGAGATCGAGGCCAGCGAGAAGCGCCTGCACGCCTGCCGCATCATCCCCGAGCGCGGGAGCTGGATCGAGCTTCAGGTCACCAAGAAAGACACCCTCGGCGTCCGGATCGACCAGTCCGGCAAGTTCTCGGCCATGACCCTCCTGCGGGCCATGGACCCCCGCTTCTCGTCCGACGAGGCCATCCTCTCGGCCTTCTACGAATCCGAAACGATCTCGACCACCGACAAGACCGCCGCCCAGGCCCTTGAAGGCCGGATCGCCTGCGGTGACATCGTCGATCCGACCACCGGTGAGGTCCTCGCCGATAGCGGCTCGACCATCTCCAAGGCTCTCGCCCAGATCCTCGTCGACAACGAGCTTGGCGACATTGAGGTCCTCAAGGACGCCCGCGACCCGCTCATCCTCCAGTCGCTCCAGGAAGACCCGACCACCGACCACGAGTCGGCCCTTCTGCGCATCTATCAGCGGCTCCGGCCGGGCAACCCGCCGCAGCTCGAAAAGGCCCGAGAGCTGTTCAACGAGAAGTTCTTCGACACCAACCGCTACCGCCTCGGCAAGGTCGGCCGCTTCCGGATCAACCGCAAGTTCAACCAGGACGTCCCCGAGGATCGGATGATCCTCGACGCGGCCGACTACCTGAACTCGATCCGCTACATCCTCAACCTCCGCAAGGGCAAGGGGCACGTCGACGACATCGACCACCTCGGCAACCGCCGCCTTCGGACCATCGACGAACTTGCCTCCGACGAGCTGCGCAAGGGGTTCCTCAAGCTCCGCCGCACGGTCCAGGAACGCATGAACCTCAAGGATGCTGAGGACATGACCCCTCGCTCCTTGATCAACCCGAAGTCGATCAGCGCGGCCATTGAGTACTTCTTCGGCCGGGGCGAGCTGTCGCAGGTCGTCGACCAGACCAACCCCCTGGCCCAGCTCACCCACGAACGCCGCCTTTCGGCCCTCGGCCCCGGCGGCCTGAACCGCAAGCGGGCCGGCTTCGAGGTTCGAGACGTTCACATCTCGCACTACGGCCGGATCTGCCCGATCGAGACCCCTGAAGGCACGAACATCGGCCTGATCAGCTCGCTCGGCATCTTCGGCGGCGTCGATGAGTACGGCTTCCTCGTCAGCCCCTACCTGAAGATCGACGACGGCCGACGCACCAAGGACGTCGTCCTGATGCGGGCCGACGAGGAGTCGGAAGTCTACATCGCCCCGTCCGACGCCGGAACCGACGCCGAGGGCCGCCTCGAAGGCAACGTCATCTCTCGCTTCCAGGGCGACTTCGTCGTGGTCAAGCCCGAGACGGTCCAGTACGTCGACATCAGCCCGAAGCAGATGGTCGGCGTCTCGGCCGGCCTCATCCCGTTCCTCGAACACGACGATGCCAACCGGGCCCTCATGGGCTCGAACATGCAGCGGCAGGCCGTCCCCTTGCTCGTCGCCGAGCCGCCGATCGTCGCCACCGGCCTCGAACACGCCGTCGCCCAGAACTCTGGCATGCTCATCAAGGCCGAGCAGGAAGGGACCGTCACCTTCGTCGACGCCACCAAGGTCGTCATCGACGACACCCACGTCTACAAGCTCCGCAAGTACGTCGGCCTCAACGAACGAACCTGCCTGAACCAGAAGCCGATCGTCGAGGTCGGCCAGAAGGTCAAGCCCGGCACCGTTCTGGCCGACGGCGCCGCCACGTACCTCGGCGAGCTGGCCCTGGGCCGCAACGTCCTCGTCGGCTTCATGTCCTGGGATGGCTACAACTTCGAAGACGCGATCATCATCTCCGAACGTCTCGTGAAGGACGACGTCTACACGTCGATCCATATCGAGGAGTTCGAGATCGAGATCCGCGAGACGAAGCTCGGCCGCGAGGAGTTCACCCGAGACATCCCGAACGTCTCCGAGAAGGCCCTCCGCAACCTCGACGACAACGGCATCGTCCGGATCGGCACCTACGTCAAGCCGGGCGACATCCTCGTCGGCAAGGTCGCGCCGAAGTCCAAGAGCGAACTGACCCCCGAGGAAAAACTCCTCCACGCCATCTTCGGCCGCGCCGGCGAAGACGTGAAGAACGACTCGCTCGACGTCCCCTCGGGCGTCGAAGGCATTGTCATCAGCACCCAGCGGTTCAGCCGCCGGATGAGCCTTTCCGAAGACGAGCGCAAGGCCTTCGAGAAAGAGCTGAAAGACGTCGAGACGATCGAGGGTCAGCGGATCGCCGACGAATACAAGGCCATGATCTCGGCCATGGAAGAGGCCATCGGCGGCCCGATCCCCGACCCCGAGACCGGCAAACCCCTCGGCCGCGAAAAAGACCCCATCAAGCTCGATGAGGAAAGCCAGCGGCTGAACATCGAGAAGCTCGACCTCCGCAGCCCCGACGTCGCCCGCGAAGTCCGCAAGATCTTCCGCCTCCACCAGCCGAAGATCGAGGCCCTCCGCGACGAAAAGGAACGCAAGCTCAATAGCATGAAGCGCGGCGACGAGCTGCCGTCCGGCGTCCTCCAGATGGTCAAGGTCTACGTCGCCACCAAGCGGGTCATCTCCGTCGGCGACAAGATGGCCGGCCGTCACGGCAACAAGGGCGTCATCGCCAAGATCCTCCCGGTCGAGGACATGCCCTTCCTGGCCGACGGCACGGCGGTCGACATCCTGCTCAACCCGCTCGGCGTTCCCAGCCGTATGAACGTCGGTCAGATTCTGGAAACCCACCTCGGCTGGGCCGCCAGCAAGCTCGGTTTCCAGGCCGTCTGCCCCGTCTTCGACGGCGCCGACGAATCGACCATCCGGCAGTGCCTGCTCGATGCCGGCCTGCCCGAGAACGGCAAGGCCATTCTCTACGACGGCCGTACCGGCGAGGCGTTCGACCAGCGCGTCACCGTCGGCTATCTGTACATGCTCAAGCTCCACCACCTCGTCGACGACAAGATCCACGCCCGAGCCACCGGCCCCTACAGCCTCATCACCCAGCAGCCGCTCGGTGGTAAGGCCCGCTTCGGCGGCCAGCGCTTCGGCGAGATGGAAGTCTGGGCCCTGGAAGCCTACGGCGCCGCCTACATCCTCCAGGAGCTCTTGACCGTCAAGTCCGACGACGTCGAAGGCCGGACCAAGATTTACGAATCAATGGTCAAGGGCGAGAACACCCTCGAAGCCGGCACCCCCGCCAGCTTCGACGTGCTCACCAACGAGATCCGCGGCCTAGGCTTGAACATGCAGCTCGAAAAGAAGCGGATCTGACCCCCGCCTGCGAGGGTCCGACGGTGCCTGCCGTCGGACCCTTTCGACGCGGCCCCGCCCATCGAGGAGCCGAACCGCCCCCATGTCACTTGCCGACCTGTTTGAACGGATCCTCATCGTCAGTCTCCCGTCTCGAACGGACCGACGGCGAGACATGGTCAAGCAACTCCAACACGCCGGAATGCCGCTGCAACCGGGTCGGGTGGAATTCTTCGACGCCATCCGTCCCGACGACGCCGGCGGCTTCCCCAGTATCGGGGCCCGAGGCTGTTTCCTCAGCCACCTCACGCTGCTTTCCCAGGCCCGAGACGATCGCCTCGCCAACCTGCTCGTGATCGAGGACGACCTGTCGTTCACCTCGCGGTTTCTCCGCGATCAATCGCTCGTGGTCGATCGGTTCCGATCCACCCCGTTTGAACTCGTCTACCTGGGTCACAAACTCTTCGAATCCCCCACCGAACCCGAGCCCGCCGAGGGCGCCACGTTCATCCCCTGGCGCGGGCGGATCGATCAAACCCACTTCTACGGGATCAATCGCGAGACCATCGCTCGACTCGCCGAGTGTCTCGATCAGATCCGGCAGCGGCCCCCCGGCCACCCCGAAGGCGGCCCCATGCAGATCGACGGCGGGTTCAACACCTTCCGCCGCCAGAATCCCGACGTGACCACCCTGATCGCCGTGCCCGAACTCGGCGTGCAGCGCAGCTCTCGCAGCGACATCGCGTCCGCAAAATTCTTCGACCGCATCCCCGTCCTCCGCGATCTGGCCGACATGGCTCGATCGGTGCGCCGACGGTCGCAGAGCGGCCAACCTCGCTGAGCCGCTCCCCCTTCCCGGTCACACCCGGTCGCGCCAACCGTAATCGCCTCCGTACGATACGTCTCGGCGCTCCCTCGCCATCGACGACACGCTCCTCTCCTCCTCGACAGGCTGCTTGATTCCCTCCGGCCGAGAACGCTCGATGACCCAACTCCTGAGTTCCGCCTACTGGGCCTTGCCGCACGACCTCCGACGATCCCTCTCGAAACTCTCGTCACCAACCCAGTACCGCAAGCGATGCTCGCTTCGCCAGCAAGGCCAGAACGGCGTCGGCCTGGAACCCCTCGACCGCCATCACGCCATCTTCGTGCATATTCCCAAGGCCGCCGGAACCTCCATTGTCAAAAGCCTGTTCGGCTGCGAGGGAGGCTGGCACATGACCTTGCGGCAATACAGCCTGATCTACAGCGCCGAGGAACTGAACGCCGCCTTCAAATTCACCTTCGTCCGCAATCCCTGGGACCGGCTCTACAGCGCCTTTTCCTACCTCAAGGCCGGGGGACGCAACCAGGCCGATCGGCAGTGGGCCGAACAGCACCTGGCCCGGGTGGCCGACTTCCCCACCTTCGTCCATGAGTGGCTGCCCCGCGTCGACCTCGAATCCAGTTACACGCACCTGATCCCGCAGTACCGCTTCCTCCGGATCCAGGGCGATACCCCCCGGGTCGACTTCATCGGCCGGTTCGAGACGATCGCCGACGATTACGAGACCATCCGGGCCCGAATCGGCACCGGCGAGCCGCTGGCCCACTTGAACCCCTCGTCACGAGCCCACGACTATCGAGACGTCTACACCGAGGACATGAAACAGATCGTCGCCCAGGCCTACCATAAGGACATCTCCCTGTTCCACTACACGTTCGAGGGCTTCACAACCACCTGAACGTCCGAAGCATGCCCCCTGCAAGCTGCTCGTCGAAGAAATCAGAGCTGTCAAGAGAATTTCGCTTGGAATTTCTGAAGAGCTGGACTAGAATACCCGAATGCCGACTCCAAGGGCAGGACCGCCGGAGCCGCCAGTGCCCAGACGATTTCCGATCGATTGTGCCGAGGACGTCGCCCGCCGACGAGCCTCGGCCCCTTGCGCGCCGATGCAGCAACGCCACCATCATCCGTCGCCGATGATCCCAACCGCCTTCGAAGATCCTCCCCACCCGGCGCGGATGCCAGGCCCGTGCGGCGGTCTATATCGGCCCCAAGGCCGCGCCCGTCCCTTTGGCCTGAACCAAAGAGCGGGATGACGGCCTGGTTGTCGTTTGCAAGCGTGCCCGATGGCTCCGTCCTCAAGCCCGAACCGACTCCGAGGCATTCCCGAACCCCACGATGGACGGCCTCACCCTTGACCCGATCGGACCTTGAACACCGGATCGAACCAATCCCTCATGGTCGGCCTCACGGTGCCGTCCCGCTGTTCGGGCTCCCTGCCATGCCCCGTTGAGCGAGACGGTCCACCGCCCCCGCCGACCTTCGGCCACACACAGCACAGTTGACCTGACCTGATCGACCGCGACCGGGACAAGGAACGCCACCACCCTCGGCCCGTTGAGCATCGGCCGGCCAAGCGCACGCCGATGGCCGCTCGGTTTTCCAACCCAGCGGCACGCAAACCGAAGGCGACGACCTTTCCCGGATCGCAGCGTGACACCCCACCCGCGATTGCACCCGCCAGGCGTGCAGAGGAGCGATTCCCGTGAGCATGGGCGAGAGTGCCTACGATCGTATCAACGACTATGGGGCCGTCAAGATTGGCCTCGCCTCCCCCTACGACATCCGAAGCTGGTCGTTCGGTGAGGTCAAGAAGCCCGAAACGATCAACTACCGGACCTACCGCCCCGAGAAAGACGGCCTCTTCTGCGAGCGCATCTTCGGCCCCGAAAAGGACTGGGAATGCGCCTGCGGCAAGTACCGGGGCATGAAGTACAAGGGGATGATCTGCGACCGCTGCGGCGTGAAGGTCACGCACTCCCGCGTCCGCCGCAAGCGCATGGGACACATCGAGCTGGCCGCGCCGGTCGTCCACATCTGGTTCTTCAAGGCCATGCCCAGCCGTCTGGGCACGCTCCTTGACATGCGAACCACCAGCCTCGAACGCATCATCTACTTCCAGGACTACGTCGTCGTCGACCCCGGCGACACCCCCTTGAAGGAACGCCAGCTCCTGACCGAGGAGGAGTTCCGGAAGTACCGCGCCGACTACGGCGACACCTTCGAGGCCGACATGGGGGCCGAGGCCATCCGCAAGCTCCTCTTGCGGCTCGACCTCGTCGAACTCTCGAAGCAACTCCGGCAGGAACTGACCGAGACCAACAGCCGCCAGAAGATCAAGGACATCACCAAGCGCCTGAAGGTCGTCGAGAGCCTTCGAGACTCCGACAACCGGGCCGAGTGGATGGTCCTCGAAGCCATCCCCGTCATCCCGCCCGACCTGCGCCCGTTGGTCTTGCTCGATAGCGGCAACTTCGCCACCAGCGACCTGAACGACCTCTACCGCCGCATCATCAACCGCAACAACCGGCTCAAGAAGCTGGTCGACCTGAATGCGCCCGAGGTCATCATCCGCAACGAGAAGCGGATGCTCCAGCAGGCCGTCGACGCCCTCTTCGACAACAACCGCTGCAAGCGCCCGGTGCTCGGCTCGTCGAACCGCCCCCTCAAGTCGCTCACCGACATGATCAAGGGCAAGCAAGGGCGCTTCCGCGAGAACCTGCTCGGCAAGCGCGTCGACTACTCGGCCCGCTCCGTCATCGTCGTCGGCCCCGAGCTGAAGCTGCACCAGTGCGGCCTGCCGAAGAAGATCGCCCTGGAGCTGTTCCAGCCGTTCATCATCCGACGCCTCAAGGAACTCGGGCATGCCGACACCATCAAGTCGGCCAAGAAGATGCTCGAACGCCGCACCGAGGAGGTCTGGGACATCCTCGAAGAGGTGATCCAGAACCACCCGGTCCTGCTCAATCGCGCCCCGACCCTGCACCGCATGGGGATCCAGGCCTTTGAGCCGGTCCTTGTGGAAGGCAACGCCATCCGCATCCACCCGCTCGTCTGCCGAGGCTTCAACGCCGACTTCGACGGCGACCAGATGGCCGTTCACCTGCCCCTCTCGATCGAGGCGCAGGTCGAGGCCATGACCCTGATGATGTCCACCAACAACATCTTCAGCCCGGCCAACGGCAGCCCGATCATCAGCCCGTCGCAAGACATCGTCATGGGCTGCTACTACCTGACCGTGCAGCGCCCCGGCGAGCACGGCGAGTACCGCAAGGAAGACGGCCGCGAGTTCGGCGTCTTCGCCTCTCCCATGGAAGTCTTCCAGGCCTTCAGCCAGAAGAAGGTCGGCAAGCACGCCATGATCAAACTCCGCCTGCCCGCCCACAAATCCCTCCGCGGCGACGGCGAAAAAGAGTTCACCCCCGGCATGGTGATCAACACCACCGTCGGCCGCGTGATCTTCAACGACACGCTTCCCCCCCGAATGCCTTACTACAACATGGCACTCGGGCAGAAGCAGCTGCAAATGATCATCGCCGACTGCTACCTGCTGCTCGGCCGTCGTGAGACGATCCACCTGCTCGACAACATGAAGGACATCGGCTTCCGAGAGTCCACCCGCTCGGGCCTCTCCTTCGCCACCGACGACCTGAAGACCCCCGACAACAAGCAGAAGATTCTCGACGACGCCGAGAAGGAAGTCGTCAAGAACAACAAGCTCTACCAGCGCGGCATCATCACCGAGCTCGAACGCTACAACAAGGTGCTCGACGCCTGGACCCACGCCCGAGAGCTCATCACCCAGCAGATGATGGCCGACCTCAAGAGCGACGTCCGAGGCGGCGAGGTCTACCTCAACCCGATTTACCTGATGGCCGACTCCGGCGCCCGCGGTGGCGTCGAGCAGATTCGACAGCTCGCCGGCATGCGAGGCCTCATGGCCAAACCCTCCGGCAAGATCATCGAAACCCCGATCAAGGCCAACTTCCGTGAAGGCTTGTCGGTGCTGGAGTACTTCTCCTCCACCCACGGTGCCCGAAAGGGTCTGGCCGACACCGCCCTGAAGACCGCCGACTCGGGCTACCTCACCCGAAAGCTCGCCGACGTCGCCCAGAACGTCGTCATCACCATGCGAGACTGCGGCACCACCCAGGGCATCACCAAGGGGACCGTCTACAAGGGCAGCTCCGAGAAGGTCGAAGTCGCCATCAGCCAGATGGTCCGCGGCCGCGTCAGCCGGGTGAACATCGTCAACCCGATCACCGACGAGGTCGTCGTCCGCGAAAACGAGATGATCACCGTCGCGGCGGCCAAGAAGCTCGAAGAGATGCAGGTCGAGAAGATCCAGGTCCGCTCGCCGCTCACCTGCGAGGCTCCCCTCGGCGTCTGCCAGAACTGCTACGGCATGGACCTGGCCACCGGCCGACTGGTCGAGCAGGGGATGGCCGTCGGCATCATCGCCGCCCAGTCGATCGGCGAGCCGGGCACCCAGCTCACCATGCGGACCTTCCACATCGGTGGTACCGCCACCACCGGTATCGAGGAAAAGGAACTCAAGGCCAAGCGCGACGGCATCATCAAGCTCGTCGGCATCAACGTCGTCATCAACGACGAAGGGGACCAGATCGCCCTGGCCCGCAACGGCGAGATCCAGATCCTCGACCCCAAGGGCCGCGAACTCGAGAAGTACGACGTGCCCGACGGCTCGATCATGAAGGTCGAGGACGGCCAGGAAGTCACCCGAGGCTCCACCCTCTGCGAGTGGGACCCGCACAACATCCCCATCCTCGCCGAGGTCGGCGGTAAGGTCCGCTTCGAGGACATCATCGAGGGCGAAACCCTCCGCATCGAGCAGGACCCCCGCACCGGCCACAACCGCTCGGCCATCATGGAGCACAAGGGGGACCTGCACCCGCAGATCATCCTCGAAGACGGCGAAGGCAAGATCCTCGACTTCTACTACATCCCCGAGCGGGCCGGGATCGAGGTCCAGGAAGGCCAGCTCATCAAGGCCGGCACCGTCCTGGCCAAGACCCCCCGCGAAGCCCGCCGCACGATGGACATCACCGGCGGTCTCCCCCGGATCACCGAGCTGTTCGAGGCCCGTCGGCCCAAGGAGCCGGCCGTCATCGCCGAGGTCGACGGCAAGGTCGAGATCCTCGAAGAGAAGCGCCGAGGCAAGCGCATCGTCATCGTCCGCAACGAGTCGGGCGTCGAGCGCGAGCACCAGGTGCCGCACGGGAAGTACATGAAGGTCCACACCGGCAGCCGCGTCCGTGCCGGTGAGCCGCTCGTCGAAGGCCCGCTCGTCCCGCACGACATCCTCCGGATTTCCGGCGAGGAAGCCGTTCAGCGCTACCTGCTCCGCGAGATTCAGAACGTCTACCGTGCCCAGCGCGTCGAGATCGACGACAAGCACCTGGAGATCACCGTCTCCCAGATGCTCCGCAAGGTGAAGATCGAGTCCGTCGGCGACACGAACCTTCTTCCTGGCTCAATCGTCGACAAGTTCGAATTCCGCCGGACCAACCAGGAACTGCTCGGCTGCGTCAAGGTCAAGGACCCCGGCGACACCGACTTCCGCTCCGGCGACATCGTCCCCCGCGACACCTTCGAGGTCGAGAACAACCGCGTCGAGGAGAACGGCGGCACCAAGGCCGAGTGGGTCCGCCCCAAGCCCGCCGCCGCCAGCACCCAGCTCCTCGGCATCACCAAGGCCGCCGTGCAGTCCGAGAGCTTCATCTCCGCCGCCAGCTTCCAGGAGACGACCAAGGTCCTCACCGAGGCCGCCCTGGCCGGCAAGGTCGACTACCTCGTCGGCCTGAAGGAGAACGTCATCCTCGGCCACCTCGTCCCCGCCGGCACCGGCTTCAAGGCCCACCAGGAGGCCGAGGTCCGCATCCGCCCCGAGGCCCTCGAAGCCCTCGCCGAAAAAGGCCCCAGCTTCGCCCGCTACCGCGACGAGACCCCCGCCCCCTCGGCCGACTAACCGAGCCGGCTCCGGCCCCCTGACCAACCCCACACGGCCCGCCCGGCTCAACCTCTCGTTGAGCCGGGCGGGCCGTTTCCGTTCCGTCTGCCTTCGGAATCGTGAAGGGTGCGTCCCCCCGGGACGCTTCAACCGCCTTGGACCGAAGACGGTGCCTCTCGGGGACGCACCCTCCAACACTCAGACACCCAAACCGCCGAGGGGCTCATCCTGCCCGGCTTCCGCGTCGCCGCGGCGGAGCTGCTCGCCCTGCCGGCCGACGACGGGCACGAGGAGGATACCCTGCGGTCGTCAGTACTGAGGCTCCTTCGGCGGTTGATTGGTGGGGGAGCATGTGAGAGACTGAGCATCCCGACAAAGGCCACGTCTGAGCAGTCACGAGAGCGCTTCCCTCCGATTGAAGGAGGTCGGTCCAGATGGCAGGCTCCGATCGGGATCAAGGTCGCTTGCGATCGTTCCGATTCTCCATTGCGGAAGTCATGGGAGCGGTCCTGTTCGCCGCCGTGCTCCTGGCGGTCCAGATTCCGCTGGTCGGTCCCCCGAGCCTCCCCGGCTTCCCCTGGACGGTCCGATGGTCGCACATCCTCGTGTGGGCATCGTACCGAGCCGAACGATTCGCGCTCGTCGGAGCGATGGCCGGGTTGGTGGTGATCGGGAGGGGCCTGCGAGGCGGAGCGCCTCCCAGCCGGGTGGAGTGGCTGGCGGTGGCTCTGGCAGTCTTCGCCGGAGTCGAGGCCAACGCCAGGGCCGGCGACGCGGTCGGCCGGGCCATGGTCCGGGTGACGGGAGGCTGGGTCGAGATGGCCGGCGCGATCCTCCCCGCCTTCTCGCCCGCGACGGTGGGCATGGTGGTCAGCCTCACGTGCCTGATCGTCCTGCAACGATCCGAAGGCCGCAGGCGATCGCATCTGCGAGCGCCGCTAGTCGCGGTGTTCTTTGCCGCGGTGCTTTGGGGACCTTTGCCGGCCGTGGCTGACTGGGCCCGATGGACGGTCGGGGGTTGGACCGCCCGATTCCACCTCGACCGACTGGCAGTCGGTCAACTCTATGCCCTCGCCGTTGTCTCGGCGATCCGGGACTTCGCCCGGCCCCGACCGGCTCGACCGGGGCATCGGGTCACCGAATGCGCTGCGATCGCCTCATGGCTATTGCTGGTTCTGGCGTGGACATGCCAGGCCATCTCAGCAATCCTCCCCAATCCATCCCAGGTGCGGACCTCAACGCTGATGGTGTCCCACCCGATCCTCAAGAAGCTCCTGGACCTCGCCGGGTCTGAACTCTTCGAACTGTCTGGCTGGCTCGTCGCGATGGTGCTCAGCCTCCTGATCCTGCGGCAGATCGACCGACGATCCGCTCTCCAACGACTTAACGGGGTCCTGTAGTACCGCTTCCAGTCTCAGTGGGTGTGTCGATCGAACGCTGGGGCACCCGGGGTAATCGAAGACGAACCTCCCGTGGTTGATCCATTTTTCGAAGACTCGAAACTCCCTCCCTCGCTCGCCATCGGGCTCAGCCTCCCATCGTCCACCGTTTCGGCTCGGCCTGGGATCGCGCCTCGGCAATCGCGTACAATAACGGTCCTCGCACCCCCGACGGCCCTTCCCCCGGAGGATCGCCCTGATGGCCTCGACCACCGAAACGATCCGCCTCGGCCCGCTCGACCACGGCCGACGCCTGACGCTGGAAGAATTCCTCGACGCGGAGGAAACACCCGGATATCGCTATGAACTCGCGCGAGGAGTCGTCGAAGTGGTCGAGGTGCCGAACGATGATCACGGCGACATTGTCTGCAACATCTACGACGCCCTCTCGGCCTACCGCCGGGAGCACCCCGGCCGCATCCTCCGTTACGGCGGCGCCTCGGAGTTCCGCCTCTGGCTGCCGACGATGGTCTCGGGTCGCAACCCCGACGCCGCCGTCGTCATCTCGGGGACCGCGAAGGGAGCCGACGGCCGACGACCCGCCTCCCTCGCTTTCGAGGTCGTCTCCCCGGGCGCCGAGGCCCGCGAGCGGGATTACCGCACCAAGCGCGAGGAATACCTCGCCTACGGCCTTCAGGAGTACTGGATCGTCGATCCCATCGAGCGCCGGATCACCGTCCTGATCCGCAACGGAGACTCCTGGGTCGAACGTCCCTTCACCGAGACTCAAACCGCCGAGGGCCTCGTCCTCCCCGGCTTCCGCGTCCCGGTCGCCGAGCTGTTTGCCGGGGCAGCCGACGACGAAGGGCAGGGGGGAGCGGCCGCTCCTGGGGCTTGAGCCCTCGGCCCGTGTGTTGAACAATGGCTCCGAGGAATCGCGTGATCGAGCCCCGACTCTCAAGCTCGCGGGCAGACTCGGAACCCTCACCCCAGCCCTCTCCCCGCGAGCGGGGAGAGGGGGACGGAAACGGCCGCGATTCCGAGCATCCTCAAACCTCTCCCCGCGAGCGGGGAGAGGGCGGCCGAAGGCCGGGTGAGGGGGTCCTCCTTCACCCGGCCTTCGCAACGCCCAACACCTTCACTCATCAAAACCAAGGCAAATCTCCCATGAACCCCTTCCGCACCCTCGCCCTGCTCGCCGCGGCCGCCCTCATCGTCCCGGCGGCCGCCGTGGCCACCGCCGACCGCCCGGCCGAGGAAAAGACGATCACCCTTGAAGGCGTCCACCTCTGCTGCGGCGCCTGTGTCCGCGCCGTCGACGAGGCGGCCAAGCCGATCGAGGGCGTCACCGTCACCTGCGATCAAGACCTCGGCACCGTGGTCATGGTTTCAAAGGACGTGAAGGCCCTTCAGCGCACCCTCGACGCCATCACCGCCGCCGGCTACCACGGCACGCCCGACTCCGACCTCGTCATCGTCAAGGACGACAGCGGGGCCACCGACAAGCCGGTCGAAACCCTCACCCTCACCGGCCTGCACAACTGCTGCCGAGGCTGCGCCGTCGCCGTCCAGGAAGCCCTCGGCGAGGTCGAAGGCATCGAGACCATCAAGGCCGAGCCCCGCTCCACCACCGTCACCCTCTCCGGCAAGGTCATCCCCCTCGCCGCCGTCGAGGCCCTCAACGCCGCCGGATTCCACGTGAAGGTCAAGAACGACTGAGCAGCGTGCCCGAGACACCACCGGGAGGCTCCCCCCTTCGCTCCGGTCCTCCCGGTGCTCCATTCCTCGACGGTCCACGCCAATCGCCCTGCGCGATCCGTTTCGCCCCCCCCTTAAGCGCCCGCCGCCACGGGCACCCCTTCTCATTCTCTCCTCTGTCCCGATCCGTGTTTCATCCGTGTTTTATCCGTGGCTCAAGCTCTCCTGCATTGACTCTTCCCGCCTCTGGAACTCCCTCACTCCTCCCGCAACGCCGTCATCAACGCCTCGTGCGCCTGATCCCAGCGGAAGCCGGCGGCAATCGAGCGGCCGATCGCCACCCGTCGCGACCGCTCGGCCTCGTCATCGAGCACGCGGCGCAGGGTGGCGGTGATCGCCTCGTCCTGCTCGGGATCGAAGTACCAACCGGCCTCTCCGGCGATTTCGGGCAGGGCGGTCGAATCGGCCAGGGCCACCGGGCACCCCTGCGCCATCGCCTCGACCGCCGGAATGCCGAAGCTCTCACACGTCGATGGGAACGCCAGCGCCCTGGCCTCGGCATAAAGCGCTCGCAACGTCGTTCCCTGCAAATACCCCGGCAAGACCACCTTCGCCTTCGAGCCCAGCGCGGCCACTTCCTTGCGGATCGCCTCGGCCGGGCCCGGCTCCCCCTCTCCCACGAGCACCAACGCCAGGTCCCCCGACGCCACCTCCGGCAAGCGTCCGGTCGCCCGCACCAGCCTCGGCAGGTTCTTCCTCGGCTGGAAGTTGGCCACCGAGAGCAGGAACGGCTGATCGGGCCTCAACCCCACCTCGCCGCGCACCCGGGCCCGCTCCCCTTCGGTCGGCTCAGCAAAGAACAGGTCATCGGCCGCGTTCGGCACGATCCGGACCTTCCCCTTGCACTCCGGAAACCGCTCCAGCAACTGCTCCGTATTGAACACCGAGACCGACAAGACCCGATCGGCCGACCCGAACGCATGCCCCAGCAGGTCGCGCCGACTGTTCCCGCCGTACCGCACATCCTGCAAGACATCATGGCTCGTCACCGCCCGCTTCGCCCGATGCGTCGGCACATAATACTCGGCCGGACAATAGATCCAGTCGAGCCGCCCCGTCCAGACCTCCAGCGGCGGCCAGGGCACGAACCGCCAGACTCGCAGGGCGTTTCGCGTGCCGATCGGTAATTCCCTCCGCCTCGGCGGGTGCTCCCGATCGCTCAGGGTTTCCCAGAACGCCAGCCCATCCGGCTCGCCGATTCGTCCCGAAACGACCGTCAAGTCAATCTCCGGCCGAGCCATCAACCGCTCCAACTGGGCCAGCGCGTGCCGGGTCACTCCGGTCGGCCCCCGGCAACTGTTCAGGTCGTAGACCCACGCCATCGCCATCGACGCCGACTCGGCCGCCATCGCCCCTCCCTGCCTCCGCCGCCACCTCCCGGTGCATCGGGCCGTGATCGTAGGCCAACCCGGCCTCCCCCGTCAACTGAGCCTGCCCCTCCCTCCCGACGATTGCCCCGGGATTCGCGTCCAGTCCGCGCAAACGCATCTGCGCTGCCCAGGCCGCTCCGTCTCCCGCTCGGAACTCCACGATCGAACGGAAACCGTTTTCGTGCGGCTCACGAAAGGTCAATGTCGTCGAGCGTCCCGAACGCCCGATCAATCCGATCGAGCAAATCGGAGGAATCGTAGACGACCTGACGCAAGGCTCGGCCGGCCTCGTACTCGCACACGGCGTCGCGGTCGCGACGTTCGGCCTGCTGATTGGCCCGCCGAGCCGCCTCGACCCGCTCGGCCATCTGATCGGTGGCCTTGCGGAGGTCGTCGACCATCTGCTGAAGCTCCCGCAGTTGGGCTTCACGTTTCTCGCGGTTCTTCTTGAATTCGGCGCTCTTTTCCAACGAAGCACCTCCTGTCGAACGTTTCGACAATGCGTCGATCAGCACCCAGAACGTCCAGAGGAATCCCCCGCCGAGGACCAGCATGATGAGGCCCATGAAGACGAAGACGATCAGGGCTCCCAGTGCTTCCATCGTCGCGTTCCGTTCGGGGCCAATCACGCGGTGTCATGGGGTGGCCGGGATCGTGCCGACATGAGCGATCGAAGGCTGTCATTTCCATTCAAGGGTGGCCCCGGTTGCGCGCCAACCGGGGCGGCGCAGCCGCAAGAGGCGTCGGAATCCTTCACCGTGACCTCTCGTCGCTTCGCGACCCCGGTTGGCGAGCAACCGGGGCCACCCGATCCAGGGATCGACGGGACGCCGTTCACGACGCCCGGATGCAGTCGTCCGTCACCAGCCGATCGGGCTCGGGATAGCCGGGCGGCACGCCGGGGGCTGTCACCGGCTCCCCGTCCTGCTCGCGGCGGGCGACCTCCAGGTTCAACGCGAGCAACTGCGCCAGCAGATCCCCCTTCGGATCGAACCCGTAGGCGTCCAGCACCGCCCGATCGAGCCTCGCATGCGCCTCCTTCAGCGGGTTCTTCCCCGGCAATTCCAGCGTCCGGTACACCGCCCGCAGTCCCCCGGTGATCGATTTCAACGCCTCCTCCCGCACCCGACGCACCTCCCGCCCCGCCTCGGCCACGGCGTCCACCTGCGCGGGGGTGGGCGATTGGGGCCAGGGAAAGGGATCATACACGCTGCTAGAAGTATAATTATAATCTGACTTGAGCTTGGAACACTTTGTTACAAACCAAAGCCAATGTGCTCCGGACTGCAAGATCCCAAAAGAATAGTCGTCATCGAATGCAAACACTCGGAGTTTGTGATCTGGCCTAATAGAAGGAGATACAAAAATGAATACAGGACGCTTTGTAGTATCGGAGCAGGCAATGTAACGCCGCATTCTGCTGAGCAGCCTAATCATTTCTGGTCTATCAAAAGAATGTCGCCACCAGTACTTCAAAAATTGCTTGTGATGAGACCGCTGCTGTCCAGAACTGGTCTTTCCCTGTTCTGCCTTTTGTTCCCGAGTCGGCAACACGTGTTCGCGAACATGGGTAAATGGCTCCACATAGGCGCTTGCCGAGAGAACGTCGATATCCTGAAAGTCAATTACAAACTTGGTAGGATGGCCTGTGCCGGTCAGCATGTCGCGACCTATGAGAAAGGGCCAAATGACTTTTCGATTTTCCTTCCTGGCCGCCAGTAGATCTCTAGCTTCGGTGGGTGTGAGAACAAATCCTTCGTGGCCAGGAACTTGACCCGAAAATGATCGTTGTGGATCTACATTGCATTTCAGAATTTTTGCGATCGCGACATCAATTTGATCTGATAATGACGAGTTAATGTGATCGCAAGCTCTAGGATTTAGTCCATAATCGATTGAAGAAGAATTTGCTTTTGAATTTCCAAATTTCTTATTCGGCAATCTTTGGCTCATTGAAACTTGGGACCAAATTTGCCTTTCCGGCGGTAACAACAGTGGGGCGCGTGATTTGACCCAATTCGCAATCGACACATGCACGTTCGCCTCGCCCGACCACGGCTGATTCTCCACCGCCTCGATAATTGTCCCGTCCTTGACGACGTGATCCAGCCCGCCGACCCGTGATTGGTTGTTCCGGATGTTCTGCGTGCCGACCAGCCCGGCGCGGCCGGTCAGGGGGTCGTCGGGGGTGCAGGGCTTCAGGGTGTCGTGGGCCTTGCGAATCCAGTAGACGCAGTAATAGGCCATGCCGGGCACGTCGGGATACGCCTTGCGGACGGCGTTCACGTAGTCGGGGCCGCGCTCGGGCTTCAGGCGCTTGGCCCCCAGGAACGGCGGGTTGCCGATAATCACGTCCGTCTGCGGCCAAACGGCGGGCAATCCGTTCGGGTCAATCAACGCATCCATCGCCTTGAAGTTGGCGTCGAGGTTATCGAGCGGCAGGGCGTCCTCGGTGATGTGCAGCTCGTCGATGGCCAGCTTGCGGGCGATCATCATCGTCACCTTGGCCAGCTCGACGGCGAAGGGGTTGATGTCGAGCCCGTAGAACTGCTGCGCCGTCACCAGGCCGAGCATCCGCTGCGTCGGGTCGGCCTTGCCCGAAAGCTCGGCGATCCGCTCGTACAGCCGGGCCTCCAGCCGCTTCAACTCGCGGTAGGCGATATAGAGAAAGTTCCCTGAGCCGCAGGCCGGGTCGAGCACGGTGTAGGTCGAGATCCGGTAACGAAGGTCGGCCAGTTGCTTCAAATTCTTCGCCCCCTCGATCTGCTCGCGCCAGGGCTCGACGATCGTCGGCCGGACGATCTTCATGATGTCGGCCGGCGTGGTGAAGTGGGCGCCGAAGGCGTGCCGCTCCTCCTGGTCCATCGAGTGCTCGAACAGGGTGCCGAAGATCTCCGGCCGCACCTTCGACCAGTCGTCCTTCGACGCCGTCCGCAGATGGTCCACCTCGTCCAGGTTCAGCTCAATCCGCGCCGGCTCGGCGAACAGGCCGCCGTTGAAGAACTCGACCCCGGAAAACCGGCCCCCCTCGGTCCGGCCCTTCGTGTTCATCTCCGTGAACAGCCCGCCCAGCAGGTCGAAGCTGGCTTGCCGCGAGGTGCAATCCTCCAGCAGTTGCGCCACCAGATATTTCGGCAACAAGCCGATGTCCTCGGCGAACAGCGCGACCAGGGTTTGCAGCATGAACCGCTGGGCCTTCTCCCTCGGCACCGGGCCGAACGCCCGCTTCGGATCGACGAGCTTGTTGAAGCACTTCACCAGATGGTCGGCCGCCGCGCGGGTGACGGCGATATGGTCGTTGCCGAACGTCGGCTTCTCGGGCTCCGGGAACAGGAACGCCAGCGGCCCCCAGCGCTCGGGCAGGTCGGGCAGCCGGACCGTGTCGATCGGGCTGTCCATCTGGTTGATGAAGTCATACACCCAGAACTCATCGAAGTTGCAGAGGATGACATACGGCGGCTTCGGCGTGATCCAGGTCCAGTAATCGAGCGCCTGGCGGAAGTGCTTGCGCAGGTCCTCCCCCCGCTTCTTCATCTCGATCAGGACCCGCCCTTCCCAGAGCAGGTCGGCGAACTTCTTGCCCCGGCCCTCGGCCTTCGGAATGCGCGCCTCGAACGTCGCCCCGGCCTCCTGCACCCCCGCGTGACCGAAGGCGCGGAACATCCGGTCGAGGAACGAATGCGCCTCCCCCTTCTCATCCCCGGAAAGATGAGTGCCGGCCCATCCGACAAACTCGGCCAACGCCTGCGCTCGCTCGGTTTCCATCACGTTTCCCGCTCGTGGACCTCGGCGTTCTCCCCCCGTTGCCTCGCCGATTCTAGCACGCGTCATTGCGTGATGCACCCAGGCGCCTGCACGTCCGTCCCCATGCCCCTCGGTGCCACTTCTCGTCCCACTGCCCGGATTCAGTGACTGCCCCTCCCGATTTTTTCGATCATATTGGCGTGGAAACTGCCCCTTCCGAGTCTCCCGACCGATCACCTCACCCCGAACAATTCCATGCACACCGGCACGCACGCAATTACACTGAACGACCTGGGCTCGTCTCGCCCCTGGCAGGATCGGCCCGCGAGCGCGCCGCCAACTCCATCGCCCCCCGCTGCTCGGCGCGAAACAAACCCATTTCGCCCGAACCGTCCCGCGCGAAACGAACCCATCGCCCCGGCGCCCGATTCCCGAAACGAACCGGACACCGTTGACGCAACTCCTTTTGCCGAAACGAAAATCAGCCATTCCATGCCGTCCTTGTTAAGCGCACCAGGCCCCGATTCCCCGGCGCACCGAGCCGCGCAGGGCGTGGCTCCACCCCCTCCCGATGGACCTCCGCTCCTCCGAGTTCCCTCCGTGGCCAACGACCAACGCTCCCGCGCGAAACGAACCCAGGCGGTCGCCGGGGCGATTCCCGAAACGAACCGTCAGAATCGCCGCAACTCATGACGCTCCCAGAAGATTCATCACTCCTCGCAGGCGCACCGGGCCGAGGTTCGGCCAGCGCACCAGGGCTTGAGACCGGCTCGATCCGCTCAGGGTTGACCCCTGCTCGGCTCGCTCCCGATAATTCGGTTCCACAGTTCCGCATCGCCTCTCAGCCCGGATCAACCCCGCAAGGACTCGCCCGCGATGGAGGAACCCATCCCCCGGAAGCCCCCTTCAGACGTCGACCCTCGCGTGCTCCTGGCCGCCGAGCGGACCTTGCTCTCGTGGACGAGGACCGGCCTGGCGCTAATGGGGTTTGGCTTCGTGGTGGCCCGCTTCGGCTGGTTCCTCCGCGAGATGGCTGCGATGGGGGAAGTCACTCCCGACCCCGACGGCTCTCGCGCCTCGCTCTGGATGGGAACCACCCTGATCGCCCTGGGCATCGGCGTTCTCATCGGCTCGACCTTCCGCTACCGACGCTACCACCGAGCCCTCACCCGAGGCGACCTGACGCTGCCCGGCTCGGGCATGGGAACCACCCTGGCCCTGATCCTCGCCTTGCTCGGCCTGATCATGCTCGCCTCGTTCCTCAACATGGGCCTGCTTCGTTGATCGCTCACTCGCCAGCCGATCCGACCCAAAAATCACCACGTGCTGGCCTTGCGTTGCCGAGCCTAATGCGAAATGATGCCGGGGTTACACTCCGAGGTGGGGGCACTCCATCGACTCTCGGCCGCCCTTGATCCTCGACCCTCGACCGATCGACCCCAACCAAAGCACCCTAAAGGACAGCGCCGGCCTCCCGTGTCCCCGGCACGGCCCGGCCACTCCCACGAGACGAGCAAGGAGGCGAGCGGGCTCATGCGATACCCCTTCGGATTCACCCTGGCCCAGGCCAAGCACCGCAACCGCATGGAACGCGCCGGGATCGACCGCTACCCGACCGTCCTGATGCTCGAACCGCTTTATACCTGCAACCTCGCCTGCATCGGCTGCTCGACCGAACGCTACACCGGCAAGCTCAAGGACCGCATGACCGTCGAGCAATGCCTCAAGGCCGTCGACGACTGCGGCGCCCCGATCGTCAACATCTGCGGCGGCGAGCCGACCCTCTACCCCGAACTCAAAGAGCTGATCGACGAGCTGATCGCCCGCAAGAAATACATCATCATCTGCACCAATGCCCTCCGCCTGCACGACAAGTTCTACGGCATCATCCCGCCGAGCGATCACCTGTTCCTGATGATCCACCTCGACGGCATGCGCGAAACTCATGACTACATCACCAAGCGCGCCGGCGTCTTCGACACCGCAATCGAGGCCATCCGCAAGGGCAAGGATCTGGGGTATACTCTTTACTTAAACACCACCGTCTACAAGCAAACCGATGTGGCCGAAGTCGAGGAACTGTGCAAACTGGTCGATGAACTCAAAGCCAAGGGCATTCTCATTTCACCCGGATACGAATATGAAAGCGTCGACGCCGACGTCTTCCTGACCAAGGAGCAGATTCACGAGAAATTCAAGGCCATCCGTGCCTTCTCGAAGAAGTACAAGGTCAGCGCCACCCCAGCCTTCCTCGAATTCGCCGCCGGACTTCGAGAGCTTCCCTGTGCCCCCTGGTCAACCGTCAACTACACTCCGAAAGGCTGGAAGGCCCCCTGCTACCTGATCGAAGGCGAGGGATACTACGACGACTGGAACGAGTTCTGGCAAACCACCGACTGGGCCTACTGGGAAAGCCGCCAGGACCGCCGCTGTCAGAACTGCAAGATGCACTCCGGATTCGAACACAGCGCCGTCACCGAAGCGATGAAAACCATCAAGGGCACCGTCCAGCTCGCCGCCTGGTCTCTGGGCGGCTGACACGAGCATCGTAACCCTCTGACATCGTGATCAAACTTCGGGGCCTCGGACGCCGCTCATTTCCGCAGGCCCCGCTCGCGGAGCAAGAGGTCGACCCACTCGGCGTCGGCCCTGGTCAGGGGAGGAACCGGGTCATTCCCGTAGTCGATCCGGCGGGCATAGGCCCCGAGGTCATAACAGCGATCGAGCAGCGGTTGCAGGTCAAGCACCAGGTCGGGATCATCATCGAGCAACGGAACGGCGATCCGAGGCAGGCGATCTCGGATCGTCCTGGCCCAGACCTCGAACCGAATCCGGCGCGTCGCCCGGTTCAGGCTCACGAGGTAGTCGTAAATCCCTCGGCGAGCCAGCGCATCCCGGGGGGCCGCCACGGTATGCTCTCCCGACCGGAGTAGGTCGATCTCGATCAGGTGGGCCGGGCTTTTGAGGACTTCGTCCTGCTTGGCCAGATACGCCTCGCGGCCGGTCGTCCCCAACGCCTTGTTCGAGGGGCTCAGCAACTCAATCACCGTCACCACCCGATCCGGCTCCCTCGCCGGCAGGATCTCGACAAACCCTTCCCGGATCGGCTCCAACGGCGTTTCCAGCACCCAGGGTTCATCCAGCACCGCCACCCCGGCCGACGCCGACGCCCCGGGGTTGCCCCAGCCTCTCCCTCCCGGTGATGATCGTTCGTAAACCGCGGCATCGGGAATGATCGACCGATTCGGCTCATCGATGTACAACCGCTCGTTCAGATTGGCCACGTAACGCTCAGGCAGCAGTTCGTTGAGCGTCCCCCACACAAACGTCATGAACGCCTGATGGACCCCCGGCCAGAGGGCCTTCTCTTCCAGGTAGGGGTCCATTCCAGGAAACGGGCCAGGCATGAGGCATCCTCCGTTTCGACCTCGATCGACGAGCGACCGCGACAAACCATCACCCCCGTTCATTCTACCCAAAGATCGGTGAACGCGATGTGCGGCATTTGCGGGGCAGCCTGGACCACCTCGGGAGCCGGCCCGACCGATGCGCAGCTCGGCGCGATGATCGCTCGCCTCGAACACCGAGGACCGGACGACCTGGGCCTTTTCCGAGACGCCCACGCCGCCCTCGGGTTCCGCCGCCTCTCCATCCTCGACCTGCCCGGCGGCCACCAGCCGATGAGCAACGAGGACGGCACCATCCATGTCGCCTTTAATGGAGAAATCTACAACTTTCCCGAACTCCGAAACCGCCTCGAAGCCCGAGGCCACACCCTCCGATCGGCCGGTGACACCGAGGTCATCAGCCACCTCTATGAAGACGAAGGCCCCGGCTTCCCCCGATTGCTCCGCGGCATGTTCGCCATCGCCGTCTGGGACGCCCCTCGCAAGCGGCTCGTCCTGACCCGCGACCGCCTCGGCCAGAAACCCCTCGTCTACCGGGTCGCACCCGACCGCATCCTCTTTGCCAGCGAATTGAAGGCGCTACTCACCCTGCCCGAATCAGATCTGCCAAGACGGATCGACCCGCTCTCACTCGATCGCTACCTGACCTATGGATACATCCCGCATCCTCGGACGATCCTTCAGGATGTTCACAAGCTCCCCCCGGCCCACACCCTCGTCTGGCACGACGGGCATGTGGAGCTGCACCGTTACTGGGAGCCCGACTGGAATCTCGAAATCAATCGGCCGGTCGAGCAAGACGCCGAGTACCTCCGCGCCACCCTTTCCGACGCCGTCCGCGAGCAAATGGCCGCCGATGTGCCCCTCGGCGCGTTTCTCTCTGGTGGCATCGACTCGACGATCATCGTCGGCCTGATGCAACGGCACGCGACTCATCGCGTCAAAACATTTTCCATCGGCTTTGATGATCCGGCGTTTGATGAAACCTCGTATGCCCGGATGGCCGCCGAGTTTCTCGGGACCGAGCATCATGCCTTCGTCGTCAAGCCCGAGGCCTGGGAAACCCTCCCTGGCCTGGCCTGGCACTTCGACGAGCCGTTCGCCGACAGCTCGGCCCTTCCCACCTGGCACGTCGCTCGGATGACCCGCGAGCATGTCACCGTCGCCCTGACCGGAGACGCCGGCGACGAGCTGTTCGGCGGCTACGACCGATACCGGGGGATCGCCCTGGCCGAAGCCGTGGCCAAAGTGCCCGGCGGGATCGGCCGATGGCTCGGCGGCCCGGTCGCCCGATCCCTCCCGGCCTCAAGCCGTGCCAAGACGAAGCTCCGGGCCGCGAAGCGGTGGCTTGAAGCGGTCGGCCTTTCCCCGACGGCTCGATACCTCCGCTGGATGACCAGCTTCGATGAGGAGACCCGGGCCGGCCTCTATGCCGACCCGTTCCTTGAGGAACTGACCCAGGCCGCCGATCGTGAACCCGACGAGGCCGATCCGGCCCTCGTCCTCGACCGGGCGCTCAACGTGGCCTCAGACCGTGATCCGGTCACGCAGGCGATGGTTGCCGACCTTCTTACCTACTTGCCTGGGGACTTGCTCACAAAAGTGGACATTGCCAGCATGGCCCACGGGCTCGAATGCCGCGGGCCGTTCCTCGATCACCGGGTCGTCGAGCTGGCCCTGGCCCTGCCGCTCGATCGCAAGCTCCGGCTCAGCAAAGGGCGATCGAAAGTCATTCTCAAGCGAGCGTTTGCCGATTTCATTCCCCCACCGATCCGGACCCGCTCGAAGATGGGTTTCGGCGTGCCGATCGACCGCTGGTTCCGCGGCGACCTCCGCGACGAACTTCGTGCCGTCCTGCTCGACCCGGTCAGCCTCGGCCGCGACCTTTTCCGCCCCGAGGCGATCGAGCGGATGATCGCCGAGCACGCCGACGGCCGACGCGACCACGCCTACCGCCTCTGGGCCTTGCTCATGCTCGAACTCTGGTTCCGGCACCACCTCGACCCCTCGCCAGGACACCCAAACGGCCCTTTGGCTTTTCCTTCAAAGATGCAGAACTCAACAGACACGAATCCTCCCATTGCTTGAAGGATCAATCTACCATGCCGTCCGCCGTTGCGATTCCCTGGGGAGACGAGCCGCCGCTGGAACTGAAGCTCCCGGACTCCTGGCCCGAGCCGGAGGTGATTCAGCCCGTGCTCGGCGGGTCAATCGCGGACTACCAGGCGGCCTTGACCACCGCGCTCGATGCTCCGATGGGAGGCATGGACCCCATCGAGGCCCTGGTCGGTCCAGGGTCCACCGTCGCAATCGTCGTGGACGACCCCTCGCGCTGGACCCCGGTTCGGGAAGCCCTGCCGATCGTCCTGGATCGGCTCAGGGCCAGCGGGGTCTCCGAATCCGACATCAGCATCAGTGCCGGTGTCGGTCGCCATCACGCGGTCGATGCCGAGGCCATGAGGCGCAGGGTCGGCGACGAGGTGGCCGCGTCGTACCCGTGTTTCAGTCCTCCGGTCGATGACCTGGCTCAATACGAGGATCTCGGGACGACGGCCGACGGCATTCCGGTCCGGGTCTTTCGACCCGTGGCGCAGGCGGATCTCCGAATCTTGATCGGTTCAGTGTTGCCGCATCTCCAGGCAGGGTTCGGAGGAGGATACAAGCTTATCTTCCCGGGAACGAGCCATCGCTCAACCCTGGGAGCGATTCACCGGGTCGGCCTGGGAGGAGACGCCGGGGCCTTGCTCGGCTCGATCGCCGAGGCGAACCCGATGCGGCGGGCGATCCGAAGGGCGGCGAGCTTGCTCGGCCCCTGTGTGTCGATCAGTCATATCCTCGGGCCGCCGGGCCAGGTCTTTCGGGTGGCGAGCGGGCACCCCGACGCCGTGCAGGATCACCTCGCCGCCGAGGCCGCCCGGCGCTACCGATCCCCGGCCGCCGAACCAGCCGACGTGGTGATCGCCGGCAACGCTCCGTGGCCGGGCGACCCGATGCAGAGCTTCAAGGTCTTGCTCAATCACCGATCCGCCTGCCGGAGCGGCGGGGCGCTGGTCGGCCTGTTCTGGACCGATCCGACGGAGATTGACCGTTCCTTTCCCATGCCGGTCATGCGGGCGATTGCCGCCACGGGGGCTCCGGGTGGCGTGGTCATGCGTCGCGGCCTGGCGATGGCCGATCGCGTGACGGCGGCCTCGGGCAGTGCCGCCTCGTTCATGGTCCGATGGGCCCGGGAGCTGGTGGTCGATCGAGACGTGCTGGTGTATGCTCCCCCTTTGCGCGATCGGATCGGCCCCCGGCTTGGGCCAATTCGGCTGTTCTCCGATCCGGACGAACTCCGGCATCGCCTCGCCCGCCTGATGCCATCGTCGGGGTCGGCGGCTCCTCGCGTTCGGATTTTCCCGAGCGGCGGCCTGACCTACTGCCCGTCGGCCTCGGTGAAGGGTCCGTGAGGAAGGGGGCGGTCCTCGAAGGTCGCGATTGACAGGGCAGGGCAGGTTGCCTAGAGTCCGCAATCATGAGACGCCAGGGACGGACCGGGCGTTCCGAGCGTGGCGGATTGGGCCGACCCATCCGCGTTGCCAGAGACACCGAGCGGAAAGGACTCCGCCGATGGACCGCAACCTGTGGGCCCTGGCCTGTTCGACGGTCGCCGCGGTCACGATGGCCGTGGGCTGTTCCCTGATCAAGCCTCCGGCCGATCCGGATCGATCGGGAGTCAGCGCCGGGGGGATGGGCAACGAGCAACTGGTCGAGCTGCTCGCCCCTCGGCGGATCGCCCTGAAGGTGATGATCGCCACCCGGCCGGTCGACGACCCGGAACTGCGCGAAATCCTCTGGACGGCGGCCGACGAGCACATCATCCCCCCCGAGCAGCGGCAACGGCTCGAAGCCAACGGCTTGCGGGTGGCCGTGGTCGATACGGTGTTTCCTCCCGAGATCGAGGAGATGCTCAGCCCCGAGGCCCCCGTCGGCCAGCGGATCGACCCGACCATCGTGGCCGTGCCCGATGGCCACGCCACGCCGATCATGCTCGGGCCTGACCAGGCGGTTGAGCACAAAACGCTCTTTCTGAGCCTCGGCAACGGCGCGGTCGGGCGAGACTACGAGCAGGCGACGGGAGCGATGCGCGTCTCGGCCTCGCAGGCCGACGGCGGCATGGCGATGCGGGTGGTCCCCGAGATTCACCACGGCTCGGATCAGCTCCGCTACGCCCCGGCCGAGAACCTCGGCCCGTTCGAGCCCGAGCAGTTCGTGATGCGCGAGGGGAAGCTCGAAGAAAGCTTTCGGGACCTGACGGCCAAGCTCACACTTGAGCCCGAGCAGGTCTTGATCCTCGGCTGCTGGCCCGATCGGCCGGGGAGCCTGGGGCACTTCCTCTTTACCAAGACCGAGCCCAAGAGCGATCGCCTGCTTCAGACGGTCGTTTTCATCTGGGCCACCTCGGCCGGCGCGACCGAGATTCCCTGGGTCGAGCCCGTGACCCCGCCCAACAATCTCCGCCGTGTCGATCCGAGCGAGCTTGGTGTCGAGCCGGTCACTCCCGGCGGATCGACTGGCCAGGAGTGACGGCCAAGCGGTCGGGTCGGAGCGGGTCGGTCCGGGGATGCCCTCCAGAAATCCCCGAGACGCGGTCCTCAGGTTGCGAACCGGATGACCAGGGAGCGCATCGAATGGAATGGACGCCGACTCCGACCGGGGATGACGACGCGGCGATCGGGCCGGCCCGGCGCTGGCGGTCGCACGCCGGTCATGGCCCCTCCTTCGGACCGCATCGCCTGACGGCGAACCGATGGAGCGGACCGGCCCCGGCCCCGCTTCCGAGGTTCGCCCCGATGGACGACGACGACGGATTGCCCCCATCGCCAGGACCCGCCTGCAGCTTCCCGATCCGATCCTCCTCGAACCGTCTGGTGGAGCTGGACGGCGCCGATGGGGAAGGGGGGGGCCAGATTCTCCGAACCGCCCTGACCCTGGCGATGCTCACCGGCCGACCGTTCCGGATCTCCCGAATCCGGGCCAATCGAGACCGACCCGGCCTGCGTCCGCAGCACCGATCGGCCGTGATGGCCGCCGCGAAGCTCTCGGGAGCGACGGTGCAAGGGGCGACCGTCGGCTCGCATGCCCTGACCTTCCGCCCCCGGCCGTTCGAGCCGACCGACCTGGACATCGACATCGGCACGGCGGGGTCCACCTGCCTGGTCCTGCAAACACTGGCCTTGCCGATCGCCTTACGGGCCGATCGCGGGGTCCGGGTGTCGTTGACCGGCGGCACGTTCAACCTGAAGGCTCCGTCCTTCCCCTTCCTCGACCGGACCTGGCGGGCGTACCTCAAACAGATGGGGCTCGACCTGGCCCTGGCGATGCCCGAAGCCGGGTTTTACCCGCAAGGCGGCGGAAGGCTCGACGCCTGGATCGAGCCGGGAACGCCCCGGCCGTTGATCGCCGATCGCCGCGGGGCACTCGTGCGGATCTCGGGGGTGGCCGGGGCCTGCAAGCTGGACGCTCGACGGGTGGCCGACCGGATGAGAGACCGCGCCGTTGCCTTGCTCAACGAGGCGGGGCTCGACACTGAGATCGCCATCGACCTGGCCCACTGGTCCGGCCCGGCTCCGGGAGCCGCGATCGCACTGGTGGCCGAGCACGACAGCGAGACGCCGCCGAGCACGTTTGTCGGCCTCGGCGCCCGAGGAAAACCGGCCGAGGAGGTCGCCGCCGAGGCCGTGGCCGAGTTGCTCGACCACCTGCACGCCCCCGGCCAGGGGGCGGTCGATTTCCACAGCGCCGATCAACTCCTGCTGCCGCTCGCCCTGGCCGAAGGGCGGAGCCTCTACACCGTCTCCCGAGTCACCGAGCACCTGCGAACCAACATCCGGACGATCGCCGCGTTCCTCGATCGCCGGATCCTCCTCGAAGAACCCGACGACGGCGACGGCCCCGGCCGGGTGATCGTCGGCTGAGGGAAACGCCGGTTGGGGGGGCTGGAGAGCCTCGTCTCGTTACCCCCCGACTCGGTGTTCGATCAGAACGGCAAGCCGGTGCGGCGGAGCAACGACCGGAGCTGGAAACTGGCGGTCAGGGCCTCGGCAAGCTGGGTGTCGAGCGCCTTAATGCGTCCCTGAGCCGAAGTCAGTTCCTCCCGGAGCGTGTTGCGGGCCTCGGTGAGATCCGCAATCTCGCTGCGGAGAGACTCCGATCGGTTGTTCTCGGCTTCGAGGGCGCGGGTCGCCTCGGCCAGATCACGCTCGTGAGAGGCGGCGGCCTCCTCGGCCTCTCGGCGGGCCTGAGCCAGCTCGTTGCGGGTCGCTTCTCGATCGGCGGCCACCGCGTCCCGGTCGGCCTGAAGCGCCTGGAACTGTTCGGCGAGCGCATCACGGTCGGCCTGAAGCGTCTGGAACCGTTTGGCTAGAGCCTCACGATCGGATTGAAGCTGTGCAAGCTGCCTGGCCAGAGCGTGGCCGCGCTCGGTGGCGGAGGCTCCCGAGCGGAGGGCGTCATCCCGTTCAAGGGTCAAGCGATTCTGCTCGGCCCTGGCCTGCTCCTGAGCTTCGGCAAGCTGACGGCGCAGGTCCTGGACAGACGATTCGGTCTGCTGCAATTGTTCGCCAACCGTTGCCAGTTCCGTCCGCAGGGCATCTCGGTCACGGCCGATCGTCTCGGCCTCGGCGCGGGAGGAGGCGAGTTGCTTCGACAGCTCGGTCCGCCGATGCTCGGCCTCGGTCCGAGCGGTGTCATGCTCGGCAACCAGGCGAGCCCGCTCGGCCTCGGCCTCGGCTCGGGTCGCGGCAAGCAGCTCGGTCAGGCGAGCCCGCTCGGCCTCGGCCTCACCGCGAAGCCTCTCGAGGGTTTCGGCAAGCTCGGTCGATTCGGCCTGAAGACGATCGGCATGCTTGCGGAGGGAGTCCCGTTCATTCCGAAAGGCGTCTCGCTCGGTGACCAGGGCGTCTCGTTCGGCGATCAGGGCATCTCGCTCGCTTTGCAGGGCGTCTCGCTCGCTTTGCAGGGCATCTCGAACGCGGTCGGCCTCCTGCAAACGAGTCTCATGATCGGTGGCGAGCCGCTCCCGATCGGCCTCGATCCCCGATTGAAGCTCGGCAAGGGCAAGCTCGTGCCGGGCGATCAGATCGTTGCGCTGAGTGGTGGCGTCGGCTTCGACCGCGTCGAGCCGCGTCTGCAAGGCGTCCCGATCGGCGATCAGGGCGTCTCGTTCAGCGATCAGGGCGTCTCGTTCGGCGATCAGGGCATCCGGGGCGGGGCCGGTCTCGGATGCAATGGCCGGAGACGCGAGGCGGTCGGCGTCGGGAATCGGGTCCATCGAGGCCGCTTCGGAGCGGTCGGGGGCCGGGGGGTCCGCGACGATCACCAGGGAGGCGTCGCAGTACTTGCATTGCGCCCGTCGGCCGAGGTGTTCGCGATGGACGCGGAGAACCCGCGAACAGCCGGGACACGTCACGTGAACTTTGGTCGTCGTCGCCATTGGCTCTGGCCCCTCGGTCGGAATCGGGCCAGTCCCTGCCCCAGCAAATCAAAAGGTCCCGATGACCACATCGAGCATCGTGGGACTCGGACCTCGGCTCCGATCGCAAGAGAGCCTGGTCGGTCTGGCCAGCTCGTCGATCCGCCGGGATCAGCTCCGAGGGACGGATGCCCGCGTCGTCTGTCCATGATTCAGACGCTTCGGGAGTAGACTAACCGGCCGACCCGAGGCTGTCAAAACGCCAGCGATTCTCTGCCCGGATCGGTCGACGGCTGTAGCCCGGCCTCAACGCCCGGCCTGGGGATCGTCGGGAGAGTCGGAGGCGGTGGGGCGAGGTCGTGGCCCGACCGAAGGTACGGGAACCCGGACCAGGTGGCCATCGACATCCTGCGCCTTGCGGTACATCAAGTGATTTTGATGCCGCTGCCCCGCTCGCCGCTGCCGCTCATCGCGCCAGGAGGCCATCTGCGCCATCAGTTCGGGCTCGACACTGAGTGGTTCCTCGATCGCCCGAGCCTCGGCGAAGGTCTGATGAGGCACGGGAAGGATCTGGCCGATGGCTTCTCCCTTCGCAAACGTGACCTCACCGGGCTCGACGAGCTTCCAGTTGAAGGTAAACGTGTAAGGGAGCCACCATGTCTCGATGATCCCTTCCAGGGGCACGCAATTCGCCTTCCAGGCGTTGACCGGCCCCTTGGCCCAAAGGTCCCATCCGGGAGGGGTCCGAAACATCCACGGAGGCGAAAACGTGACGATTCCCTGGCCGAACTGGCTCTTGACGGTCACCTGGTACTCAGGGTCGACTTCGACCACCAGGCCCGCCAGCTCGGGCGAGCCGTCCCAGACGATTCTCACATCCACGGGACAATGAATCTGCCATCCCCACTGGTTGGCCACCACCAGAGGCAAACAGTGGTAGGCATGCGGATGCCCGTCCATCCAGGAACGACGGGGAGGGGCCGGGCGCAGCTCCCATCCGGCCCCCCATCCGGCATCGGTGATCCGCAAGGCCCGCAGCTCGAAGGGCGGCAGGGCGTCGATGGTCGGCGGGCTCGACGGCGGGGGAGGAGTCGTCGAGGGGGCGGACACGCCGCGAGCACGCGGGAAATCTACGATCACCGGGCCGACGTTCGACGCATCGGCCGTGACGACGAACGGGGCGCCGACGTCCGTCGCGGAGCGCGATCGAGGCGGCCGGTCGGAGCCGTCGTCGGGAGCATCGGCAGGAGGCATCGAATTCGGATTCATGGTGCGCATGAGCCTACCGCGTCCGGTCGAATCTGACCACGGAGATTTTCTCGGAAGCGATCGCACGAACAGAAGCTTCCATCCACATTCGTGCAAAATCTCGCGATTTTCTGCGATGATCGGCGCGCGGTTCGCAGCGATTGAGCAGGCGAACGGCGGCCCTGCCTTTCCTCGCTCGCTGACTGGCGACGAGGGAAGTGCAGGCGGTGCCGCTGCTGAGTCAACCCACTCGCGCTGGGAACCGAGTCGGTCGAACGATCTCGACCGCGGCAATCCCAACGCGATGGGTTGGCCTCCATCACCGCACGAGGAGACATCGATGAAACGCAGCATCACAACCTCGGCCCTGGTTGGCGGGGTGACGCTGGCCCTCGCCGTCGCGGCAAGCGTGCCGGCATCCGCCCAGATCGTCACCGGACTGCCGACCGGAGGCAATTACTCCCCCTACGACACCTTCGCCGAGCGCTGGTACGATCCCGGCGACTGGTACGGCGTGCGAAGCCGCATCGGTCGGCAAGGGGAGATGGACGGGACCGCCCTCGGCCTGGCCCGCGATCCGTTGCAAAGCGGAATTACCGGCGACCCGCGAGGGCTTGGGATCGAACTGCCGCCGAGTGGACGAGCCCTGGGCCCCGGCTTCTCCGGAGAACTCGGACGCGCCGCCCCTCCAGCCCGGCCGGCGCTGGGCGGTTCCCCTTACTTCCAGCAAAGCTTCTCGCCGTATTACGGCTGGGGCTACAGCGACCGCTCGCGAGACTTCTACGATCCCACGCACGGCGGCTATCCTGCCCGCGATCGAGAACCGGCCGGCATGGACTTCGGCCCGAGTGGCGAGGAGTTCGGCCCCGGCACCACCGAGGGGGTTCCCCAGACCGATCCCGAACCCAACGCCGACATCGACCCTGACCTGCGCCGCTCGACCGGCGAGCTGAGCGTTTCGGGCTCTCAGGGAACCGTTCCGCGTTCCGGTCGGATCGACCGCGACTCGGCCATTTTCAGCCGTCTCGGCCGGTACAACTTCGTCGAACAGGGGGCATTACCGAGCCCGACGTACGGTCTCGGCCCGCGCTACCGAGGGTACTACACCGCGGACTGGTACAGCGACTCGGCCGAGTTCGATGATTGGTACGACACGTCGCCCGCTCCCGAGGCGGCCGGCGATCTCCCTCCCTCTCAGCAAGCTCCCGAAGCGCTCGACGCCCCCGGCGGCCTCGACCGACCGGCAACGCCCATCGAGCCCGGCTCGCCCGGTTCCCTTCGCGAGCCCGGCAGCCTCACTCCGCAGCCGTGAGCGGTCGTGATCGACCGACGGGCCAATGACCACGACCCGCCCCTCACCCGTTCCCCTTCGCGCGAGGCAAACGGGCGGGAGGGATCGTCGATCCGGCCACGGTCGCCAGGACCCACTCGGATTTGCTCCGAAGCCAGCGCTTCCAGTGTTGTTGAAATCAACGGAGTCCTCATGCGATTGAACCGCCTGGGGGCTTCGCACCCATTTTCGTTCCCCAGAGGAGACTCCCCACGATGCGACGCTCCAGGCTTTTGGCCGTCGTGCTCGGCGGATCGCCGTTGCTTGCCCTGCTGATGCCCCCGACCGCGACCGCCCAGCAGCCCGATCCACCGCCCCCCCGGCCCATCACCGTACCCCCGGCCCCGGCTCCCGGCCAGGAGGGTCAGCCGGCTCCGCCGATCGACGCAGAGACACCCGCCGATCAGGAGCGAGAGGACCGTCAGCTTGCGGAATCAATTCGCTCGGAAACCGTGACCGCCCCAGGCTCGGCCCGGGTTGCGATCCCAAGCGGATGGGTCCGCGTTGCGGTCGATCTGGACGGTGACGGCACCTTCGACGCGGTCGAAACCCTCCACATCGACGACCTGAGCCGAGCTCGCATGGCGAGCGCGAACCGGCAGCGCCAGCGGATCGGCGACGGTGGCCGGGATACGGGGATGATTGCCCCTCGGCAGGCCGATCAGCGCCCCCAGTCCGACGCGATCGAACTGACCGGCACCGTTCGGGAGATCCGGGAGTTCCCACTCTCGGGCGTGGCCAGCCCGCATCGGATCGCCCGAGTCGCCACCGATCAAGGAACGGCCAAGGTCGATTTCGGCCCGGCCGACGCCTTGCACGCCCTGGAGATCGGGGAAGGGGACGAGGTCACGGTAATCGGCCATCGCGGCATGATTAACGATCGACCGATCTTGATGGCGCGATCCGTGTCGAAGGGGGAGGATTCGATCGACGTTCAGAGCCCCGACGACGGCATGATCAAGCGGGTTCGAGGAGAGGTCATTAGCACCCGAACCGTGACCTTCCGAGGCCACGACGAGGACCACCTGATCAGCCAGATCGAGCTGCGCGGCGGCAACCGCACCGAGGTGATCCTTGGGCCGAAGTCGAAGCTCAATGGTCTGGAGCTGAAGGAAGGCGACGCCATCTCCCTGCTCGTGCGACCGGCCCTGCTCAACGGTGAACCGGCCATGGCCGCCGAACAGATCCGGTTCGGCGATCAGGTCATCGCCGTGAGTGATCCGGTCGAGACCCCCGTTCAGACCACGACGGAGGACGCCGACTCCAACACCGAGGAAGGCGAGGAACGCAACGAGGCTCCTGGCCTCGACGCCCCGAGCCTCAGCGACGATCCCGCCCAAGGCGACGGCGATTCCTGATCTTGGAATTCGTCAGCGTCCTGCCCGGCCCTGCTCGCGATCCCGGAAAACGGGCCGTGCCGGGTCGGGTTCGATGGATCGAACACTCAATCATCGAGCGCCCGGATCATCCGCACATTGCGGAACTCGACCCCGCGGAGGGTCACCACCTGAGGGGAGCGCGTGGTGAAGCCTCGCCGCTCAAAAAAGGGGAGGGCGGTCAGGCTCACGTCGGCATCAAGCTGTTGCAGGCCGACTCGCCTGGCCTCCGCCTCGATCGCGTCGAGCAAGGCGTGACCGATCCCTTGCCCTTGATGATCGGCCGAGACGAAAACGCGGTCGAGATGACCGTTCGGTTCCAGCTCCGCAAAGCCGGCGATCTGTCCGTCCGCCTCGGCAACCACCACGAATCGGCCGAGGAACCGCGAGGCCCAGGCAGCCTCGTCGATCTCGTCTGAAGCCCACGCCTCAACCTGCTCGGGCGCGTAATCGCGGCAGTTGACCCGGCGAATCGTGTCGCGGAAGAGGCGGAGCAAGGCCGGGGCGTCATCGAGATGGAACGGTCGGATCGTGAGGGTCACGGCGCGACACCCCCTCGAAGGGCGACCGGTCATCCGAAGATCCGATAAAGGGACTCCCCCACCAAAGGCGGAAGGAGGGAGTCCCGAAGCCCGCATCGGAACGTGCCCGGGATTACCAGGCGAAGTGGGCAAACGCCTTGTTGGCGTCGGCCATACGGTGGACGTTTTCGCGACGGCTCATGGCGGCCCCTTCACGGTTGAAGGCGGCAATCAGCTCGTCGGCGAGCTTGACGTGGGTCGGTCGCCCCTTCTTTTCGCGGGCAGCCATGAGGATCCAGCGAATCGCCAGGGTCTGCTGGCGGTTCTTCTTGACCTGCATCGGCACCTGATAGGTGGCACCGCCGACGCGCTTCGAGCGGACCTCGATGACCGGCATGACGTTCTCGACCGCCCGGACGAAGACTTCCAGGGGATCGATATCCGGCAAGCGCTTCTGGATCAGGTCGGTGGCATCGTAGAAGACGCGCTGAGCAACGCTCTTCTTACCGTCGTACATCAGGCAGTTGATGAACTTGCTGGCCAGCTTCGAGCCAAACCTCGGGTCGGGGCGGAGCTGCGCCTTGCTGGCGGTGAACTTGCGGGCCATGGTCGGATCGGTTCCGTAATGCGAGGGGCCAGAAAAGTCCGGGTGGAGTCGAGCCGCGTCAAAACAACCGGGAGAGCGAAGCGGACCGCGAGGCACGGGTCCGAGAAGGTCGAGGGTTGCCGCCGAGACCATCGGGGAAACGTTTTCCCCTCACCGCTTGTCGGCGATGGCTCGGGCAAGGCCGGGCACGGTGAGGAGCATCGGTCCGTCCCGGCGTGCCAGCACCCCTCAGTAGCGACCGACTGATCGCTCCCGGTCGGTTGGACCTGGGCTTCGGCGATCTCCAGGGTCTCCCGGCTGGCTCCCCGATCAGGCACGAAGGAGGGCAGGGAAGGGCAATGGGAGAACGATGGAAGCCCGAGGCCCGGCGATTACTTCTTGCGGGCGCCCTTGGCAGCCGGAGCGGCCTTGGCCTTGGCGCCGTACTTCGAGCGGGCCTGCTTGCGGTCGGCCACGCCGAGCGAGTCGAGCACACCGCGGACGATGTGATACCGCACGCCCGGCAGGTCGCGGACCCGGCCGCCGCGGACGAGCACGATCGAGTGCTCTTGCAGGTTGTGGCCTTCGCCGCCGATGTAGGCCGTGATCTCCTTGCCGTTGGAGAGCCGCACACGGGCGACCTTCCGCAGGGCCGAGTTCGGCTTCTTCGGCGTCATCGTCTTGACCTGCAGGCAAACCCCCCGCTTGAACGGGTTGGCGTCCAGCACCGGCGACTTCGTCTTGGTGTACTGCTGCTTCCGCGGCTTGCGGACGAGCTGATTGATCGTGGGCATAGGTCTTCGGTCGTCCTGGCGATCCTCGGGCGTCCCCGATCCCTTCAAAGCCGACAGACACATCGGCCCTTCGGGCGTGCTCCTCGGGATGATCCATATTCCACATCGGGACCCCGGGCGTACGATTCACCGTATCCCGGATCGGCACGATGCGGCAAAACGTCCAGTTTACCCTGTTGCTCGCCGTTGTCAATCGGCTGAAACAGATGGCAAGGAATCTGCAGGGCAATCAACGCTCGGAGGGAGTCGTGAGCGGGGACGGTCGGGGGCTGGTCAGATGCCCCCGATTGCCCCCGCATCGCTTGCCGATCAGGAACGCTCGCGGCGTCCTCGGCGTTGCGTCTCCTCGTAGGGGCGCCCGTCGTACTCGGGGTTATCGAGCCCTTCGAGCGGCCCGGTGCTGTCGGCGAACCGGGGGACCGGAGCGCCGACGCGGTCGAGCATCGAAACATACAGGTTGCAGAGGGGCGTATCGGGGCTGTAGATCAGGTGACGGCCGGGCGCCAGGGTGCCGCCGGCGCGGCCGGCGAGGACCGTCGGCAGGTTGTGGGGGTCGTGGCGGTTGCCGTCTCGCAGAGCCGAGCCGATCAGGACCATCGAGTTGTCGAGCAGGGTCCCCTCGCCTTCGGGGATTTCCCGCATCCGGTCGAGCAACCGCGCACACTGCTCCATGTGCCAGGTGGTGATGAGCTGGTACTCGGCCAGCTTCGCCTCGTCGTTCTCGTGGTGCGAGAGTTGGTGGTGCCCCCCCGAAACGCCGTCGAGGAACGAGAAGTTCTTGTTGCTCACCGAGTTGCCGAACATGAACGTGGCGATCCGCGTCGAATCGGTCCGCAGGGCGAGCAAGAGGATTTCGAGCATCAAGGAGACGTGCTCGGAGTGGTCCATCGACCGCTCTCGGACGCGGCCGGGGTCGTGGCTGTAGGTATCGACCCGACCGCCGAGGGCCTCGATGTCGGCCCTGGCTTCGGGATCGTCGCGATACCGGGCGCGGCGGTCGCTGGCCTCGAAGGCGATCCGGGTCTCGACGGCCCGAACCGAGTCGAGGTACTCGTCCAGCTTGCGGCGGTCTTCGTGGCCAACCCGGTCGCGGAGGGCCTTCGCATCTTCGGCCACCAGGTCCAGCACGCTCCGGTCGTCGTCCTGCCCCCCTCGGCTGCCGGCCTCGGATCGGAAAAGGCGGTCGAAGGCGAGGCGCGGGTTGATCTCTCGGGCGACCGGAGTGGTGGGGGTCGACCAGGAGATGTGCGAGCCGTAGAGCCGGGTGTAGCCGACGTTCGTATCGACGCCGGTCGTCACCGGCTCGACGCCGAGTTCCAGGGACGGCAAGGGGGTCAAGAGGCCGATCCGCTGCGCCGCGAGCTGGTCAATCGAAATGCCGCCGGAGTTCAGGTCGGCGCCGGTCGTCCGATGGATGGTCGTGCCGGTTAGCCAGGCGGCGTCCTTCACGTAATGGCCGTCGCCGGTGAAGGTCCCCTGGTTGCTCAGGTGGGTCAGCACAAGGATCTCGTCCTTGTGCCGCGCCATCGGCTGAAGGATGGGCGAGAGGGTGAAGTCTCGGCCGTGGCCTTCGGGGGTCCAGGTGTGAGGGTTGCAGCCGTTCGGCCAGAACAGGCAGGCCATGCGGACCGGAGGCCGGTCGTCGGTGTTCCCGTCGGCGCCGAAGGCCCGAGCGGCGGGCCTCATGGCGTCGAGCAACGGCAGGCCGACCATCGCTCCCACCCCTCGAAGGACGGTTCGACGGCTGATCGGGTGGTTCTTGCGGCTCATGGCTGGGCCTCCAGGGTTTCGTTCCGACGATGCTGGAAGGGGAAGCTACGGACAACCGCGGTGATCAACGCCGATCCTCGGTAATCCTCGGCCTCCAGGTCCTCGATCACGCGGTTGACGGCGGGGGTGTCGTAGTACTCAATCCCCCGACGCAGGGCATAGCTGAGCATCCGCTCCGAGAGGTTCCGCACGAACAGGTCGCGCTTCGTCTCGACGAGGATGGCCTTGAGGGCCGCCGGGCCGGTGAACGCCTCGCCCGTGGTCAAGACGCCCGAGGCGTCGACCGGCTCCTCGCTGATCTCCTCTCGCCATCGGCCGAGGACGTCGAAGTTCTCCAGTCCGAACCCGAGCGGGTCGAGCCTGGCGTGACACGAGGCGCAGTTCGGGTCCTCGCGGTGCTGTTCCAAACGCTGGCGGAAGGTCAAGCCGTCTCGAATCCGGTCGTCGGCCGGCAAGGCCCGGACCATCGGCGGGGGCGGCGGGGGGGGCGTGCCGAGCAGTTCCTCCAGCACCCACTTGCCCCGCAAGACCGGGCTGGTGCGTCTCGGGTACGACGTGAGGGTCAGGACCGAGGCCATGCCGAGCACTCCTCCACGGTTCCGGTCCTCCAGGGCGACCCGGCGGAACTCCGATCCTTCAACCCCCTCGATGCCGTAATGCTCGGCCAGCATCTCGTTGAGATAGGTGTAGTCGGAGTCGATCAGTTCCAGCACCGACCGATCATCTCGGAAGATGGCGTGGACGTAGGCAATCGCCTCCTCGACCATCGCCTCGCGCAGCTCGTCCGTGAACTCGGGGAACAGCCGGCGATCGACGTCGGCCAGGTCCTCCAGGTTGCCGACGCGGAGCCACTGACCGGCGAAATCCTCGGCCATCGCTCGGGCCTTCGGGTCGGCGAGCATCCGGTGGACCTGCGCATCGAGCACGTCCGGATCGCTCAAGGTCCCGGCATTGGCCAGGGCAAACAGCTCGTCATCCGGCATCGAGGCCCAGAGGAAGTACGAGAGTCGACAGGCCAGCTCGTGATCGGAGATCCGGTACGAGCGGTCATCCGCCTCCGGCCGGTCCTGCTCGATCAGATACAGGAAATTCGGCGAGACGAGCACCGCCCGCAGGGCGAGCCGCACGGCTCCTTCGAAGTCGTCGCCGCGATCCTCGGCCAGCCGATAGAGCCGCATCAGGCGATCGACCTCCTGATCCTCGACCGGCCTGCGGAAGGCCCGGCGCGCGAAGGCGGCGATCGAGGCTCGGGCGGCTTCCTCGGCCGTCCGATCAGCTCCGGGCCGAACGACGAGGAAGCGATCGGGATCGGCCTGATCGAGCACCTCACCGGCCGCGGCGAGGTACTTCTCCATCAGGATCGGCGGGATGAACAGGGTCGAGGCGTTGTTGTCGAACCCACCGCCGCCGCCGCCATCGGCCGGGAAGTTGCGGGCGGGGTCGGAATCGACGCCGAGCAGGTCGCGGATGGTGTTGTTGTACTGGCGTCTCGTCAGGCGCTGGATGACGCTTGGGCCGGGATCATCCACCCCTTCGATGGCGTCGAGGACCGCCTTGATCGAGGTCGCCGCCCGCTGCCGATCGTCCTCATTCGGCCCAGCCCTGCGTCCCGGAGGGGGCATCGTGCGTTCGAGCAAGGCATCGACGACCATGAGCCAGGTCTCCGGGTCCTCCCGAAGCGTCTCCTCCTCCTCGAACCGCGCCAGGTCGATCCCCCCTCTGGGTTTCTCTCCTCCGTGGCAGTTCAGGCAGTGCTTCTGCAAGAGCGGCCTGACGTTCTGGTCGAAGCCATCCCCCCGGGCCGGGTTGACGGCCAGGGAGCCGACAAGCATCAGGCCCGAAACCCACCGGATCATCTGGGATCGAATCGTCATCAAATCATGGGCTCCCGGGCGCGATGGACCACTCAAGGCAAGGGTTGTGAGCGAGGCGGGTGTCGTCCCTTCCTCTCGCGAGGGGCGATCCCCTTTGCCTGAAAGGAGCGACGATTGGAGAAAAATTGTACCCGGAACCTGTGAGGGTTGTCAGCCCATCGGAACGATCGGCGGTTGAGGCCGCTCAGAGATACCCCAGGTCGGCCAGGCGTTGCTTGACGGCCTCGTCGTCTTCCTCGTCGAGACCGGATGGCGGGGAGCCGTCGCCGTTGGAGGAGGAGGGGGAGGGCGCGGGGGCAAGCTGGGCGGCGCGGTCGGGCTGGAAGGAGGGGTCGAGAACCTCGGAGAGGAGGCGGCCGTCGAGATCGTCGGGGCTCGGGACGCCGAGCAGGTGGAGGACGGTCGGGGCGATGTCGAGCAGGGTGGCGGAGTCGTCCAGCATGGCGCCGGGCTGGATGCCGGGGCCGGAGGCGACGAAGACCCCTTCCATGCGGTGGTCGCCGGTCGGACCGAAGGCGGGGGAGATGACCTTGTGGGTCGTGAAGTCGTGCAGGCCGATGGTTCGGTATCGCCAGTCGCCCAGAACGACGGTCAGGTCGGGGGCGAGGTGGCTCATGGGACCGTTGTAGAGTTCGTCGGCCTCATAAACGCGCTCGACCAGGGGGACGCCCGTCTCGGGGTGAGTCAGCTCGGCCAGTTCGGCCTTCAGGTCGTCGAGGATCGGGCGAACGTCGGCCTCAGCCACGCAGCCGTTCGGCTGGCGGCCCTGGCGATTGAGGAAGATCTGGCCGAAGTTCCCCTGAGCGTAAGCTTTTGTCTTTGACCAGTCGATATGACGACGCGAGAGGAAGACCGACTCGGCCAGGCGGTCGAGCCCGTTGTCCTGGCTCCCGCCGAACCGGCTGACCCGGTGCTTCGCCTGGCCGAAGCGGGCCATGATGTTATAGATCCACTCCGGCGTCACCCCACGCTTGTAGCACCAGTGCTTCTGCTTCACGTAAGGGGTGTCGATCAGTTGAATGAACCCCTTCTCCAAAAGCCAGACGTTGAAGTTGACGAAGTGCTCGACCGGGCCGAAGCCGTGGTCGCTCATCAGGACCAACGTCGCATCCTCGGGCAAGGCGGCCTCGATCTCGCCAATCCCCGCGTCGAGCTTCAACCAGAAGGCGATGAAACCCTCGCGGACCTTCGCCAGATCGCGCCCCTTGGCCAGGCGGTGCGAGGGGTCCCAGGCGTGCCAGAGTTCGTGCTGGATGCGGTCGGTGGCCATCAGGTCGTAGATGAACAGGTCCCAGGGTCGGGCGTCCATCAGGAACCGGACGGCCCGGAGGTGATGGTCGAGAAAGTCGGTCAGCGAGGCGAGCGCCTGAGGCTCATTGCCGCCGTCGTGAACCGAGGTATCCCAGGGGCGATACGACTCGCCGAGGGCCGTTTCCAGCTCGGCGAACAGGGCGGGATCGGTGGAAAAATCCTTGGCCTGGGGAGGGCTGAGGAAGTCTCCCAGGAAGAAGCCGTCGGGAGCGGGCCGGGGGGGGTAGCTCATCGGCACGGCCCCGGCGATCGTTCGCTTGCCGAAGCGGCCGGCGACCTCCCAGAGCAGCTCCGACCGGATCGACCGCGACGTGTTCACCCGACCGCCGAGCGGGTTGTGCTCGAATTCAAGGAACTCGAAGACGCCGTGCTTGCCCGGATTCTTGCCGGTTATCACGCCGGTCCAGGCAACCGGGCTGAGCGGGGGGAAGATCGACCGCAAGGTGCCCGACGCCCCCTTCTGCCGCAACCTTGCCAGGTTCGGCAGCGCGCCGGCCTCGGCCAGCGGCCCGAGAATATCCCAGGTCGCCCCGTCGAGCCCGAGCACGAAGACCTTGGTCGTCATCGGCCGTATCCACCCTCACCGCGTTCGGTTGCGTGATTGTTGCGTTCCGCCCCTCACCTGAACTGTCCAACGATTCTAGCAACCGCCCGCCGTGCAATCGACCCGGATCGGAGGGCCGCTTGCCTGGACCCTGCCGACCAGGCAAGCAGGACCGCCAACAAATCGGGCACCGGTCCTGATCCACGGATCATGCCCGCAGAATTTTCATCAACCTTAACCTGTTTCTCATCAAACGGATAGAACTCATTCGATCGCGTCAAATCCAAAATGCCGAACCCATCTGGCATCCTGGGTGCTTTGGTTCTCAATCGCTCGCCTCTGACCGCGTCCCTTCGGGCAATCGGGTTTCGGCCCACTGTTCGATCCAGACCGACGAAGTCACGAGCAAGCGTCGTTCTCCCTGGCTATGCCCGGTCCCCTCGGGGGGGACCGGGCGTTTTTTTTTGCGCCCCGCAGCAATGACACCACCGCAAGCCTCGAACGTGGTTCCCTTCATGCCAGTTGCGTTGGCCCGAAAAAAGCAACCGCACAATCACCCCAAAATCCGCAAATACTCCAAATTCAACGCTTGAACTGGCGCGAAATTTGGACTAAACCGGAAAGGTGCAGCGATCAGGAAAGGACAGCCGCCTGGGCGGCCGGGAGCGAGTGTGCCGGGTCGTCTCTGGGGGATGGGGCAAGTGAGAAGCACCTTTGGGGAGCGTGAAGTCATGAGGCGGATGAAGCGGGGCGGTCTGCTGCTGGCGGCGACCGCGGCAATGGTCCTGGCGGGATCGGATTCGGCGTCGGCCTGTTTCCGATGCGGGATCGGGAGCCCGAGTCTTGCGTGTCTGTCGGTCGAGCCGGTCGGGCTGCCCTGCGGGCCGACGATGGTTCCCCAGACCGTGACGACCATGAAGACGATCACCGAGACGGTTTACGACACCGTCCCGGAGACGATCATGCAGACGAGGTATCGCACCGAGTACCGGACCGAGCAGGTCCCGGTCACGCGGTACGTGGCCGAGAAGGTGCCGGTGCAGACGACCCGGACCGAGTACCGAACCGAGTACGTCACCCAGCAGGTCCCCGTCCAGCGCTGCATTACCGAGCAGGTGCCGGTGCAGACGACCCAGACGAAGTACCGGACCGAGTACAAGACCGAGCAGATCCCGGTCACGCGGACGATCTACGAGACGGTCACGGTGCCTCGGCAGTACGTGGTAAACATCCCCAAGTATGAGACGGTCCCGCAGCAGGTGACCCGAACGGTCTGCGAACCGGTGACGACCCAGCAGACGATTCAGCAGCGGCACACGGTCCTCGATCGGGTGGTCGAGACGGTCATGCAGTCGCAGCCGTACACGGTGATGGTCCCGCAGGTCCGGACGAGCTACGTCACCCAGACGGTCGCCGAGCAGGTGCCGGTGACCCGAACTCGGGAGGTCTGCGTCGACCAGGGGGGCTATCAGACGGTGACGGTTCCGGTCGGCGGTCATCATGGCAAGGGGCTCTCGTGCATGGGCTTCGGTCATGGCGGCGGCTGCGGGAGTTCGTGTGCCCCGGCTTACATGACCAAGTCGGTGTATGTGCCCAATCCGGTTCGACATCAGATCCAGGAAACCTCTTATGTCACCCGCCAGCGCTGCGAGACGGTTCCGGTGCAGACGACCGTGCAGGTGCCGGAGGTCCGCCATCAGCAGGTCCCCGTCCAGGTGACCCGCACTGTGCCTCGGGTGGAGGTCCGCGACGTTCAGGTGCCGGTGACCCGGATGGTCCCTCGGCAGATCGTTGAGACCGTCCCGACGACCCGCGTCACCATGACCCAGGAAACCCGGACCGACCACGTCCCGACCCTCCGGCCTCGGCAGGTGACCGAGACGATCACCCGACAGGTCCCGGTGACAATCCCGGAACAGGTGCAAGTGACCGTCATGACCACTCGGACCCGGATGGTCACCGAGACGATCACCCGGCAGGTTCCCGTGACCCGGGCCGTCCAGGTGCCGGTGACGACCTACACAACCAAGATGGTCCCCGTGCAGGAGACGATCACGCGGCAGGTCCCGGTGACGATCCCGGAACAGGTGCCGGTGACCGTCACCCGATGCGTCCCGCGCCAGGTGACCCGGGAGATCCCGGTGACGACGACGGTGATGGTGCCGGTTGAAACCGTCGCCCCGAGCGCCCAGGCGGTCGCGCCGACGGGCCGGTCGGCCTCGCCGCAAGCCGCCTCGCCGCAGTCGTGAGCCGAGGCGAGGGGAGCTGATCCCCTTGCTCCTGGAGTCGAGAACCGAGACGCCTCTCCGGCGGGAGATCCTCCCGCCAGGGGGGCGTCTCGTTGCGTTTCCAGGAGGCCGGGGGGCTGGGCAGCGGGAGGCCGAAGGACTACCATCGCTCCGTTCCCCGAGGCGACGGGAGGCCCGGCGTTTGCTGCGTTGTGTCTGGGTTTCCAAAGAGCGTCAAGGCATCAATGAACGACCGAGGAAAGGACAACGAGGGTGATGATCGACTGGGGCAAGGTGTTCGGCGAGGCGTTGGGGTATCAGGAGTTCCTGGCGAAGTACGGGTCGGAGGCGGAACGGGGGAAGTGGGCGGCGATTCATGACCGGGTCGGCTTGACCGAGGATCAGAAGGGCGTGATCGGCGGGTTCGTCCGGAAGATGCCGGTACTCTGCCTGGCGGGAACCTGGTGCGGCGACTGCGTGTATCAGTGCCCGATCCTCGACCACATCGGCGCGGCCAACCCCTCGGCGATCGAGATCCGCTACCTCGACCGCGACGCCCTGCCCGAGGTCTCCGACCTGCTTCGGATCAACGACGGCCGCCGCGTGCCCACCGTCGTCTTCCTGAGCGAGGACTTCTTCGAGGTCGCCCGGTTCGGCGACCGGACCCTGTCACGCTATCGCAAGCTCGCCACCGACCAGCTCGGCCCAAGCTGCCCGACCGGCCTCGTCCCTCCTCCCGACGATGAGCTGGCCTGCGTCACCTCCGAATGGGTCGACCAGTTCGAGCGAGCCCATCTGATCCTCCGCCTCTCCGGCCGCCTCCGCGAGAAGCACGGCGACTGACCCAGCCGCTTCCCCCCTCGGTGCGCGCTCGGTTGCGCCCTTTGGTGCGCCTCCGGTGCGCCAGGGGGAAGGGGCCGTTGAGGATTGCCTGTCAAGGAGTTGTGCCGATTCGCCACGGTTCGTTTCGGGAATGAGCCCGGCCGGCGGCTGGGTTCGTTTCGTACGGGGATCTGTGGCCACGGAGGGAACACGGAGGGAACGCGGATGAGGGGAAGGGAGTTGGGGGAGGGAGGGGATTGAGTCGCCTCGTGCGCGGCTCGGTGCGCTGAGGAAAAAGGGCCCTGGTGCGCCTCGATGCAACGGGGTGGATCGGGTGATCGGGCTGATGGGGAAAGGAGTTGCGCCAATGGCGTCCGATTGGTTTCGGGAATCGGGCGCCGGGCAATGGGTTCGTTTCGCGCCGAAGGACGCGGGCGAAAATGGGTTTGTTTCGCGCGACGGTGGGTGGGGGAATCGGGTTCAGCGTCATGCGGGCGGGCGATCGGGCTGAGAGAAGATGGTCCCAGTCGCCCCGATGCGAAATGCGTGCCTGCGTGCCGGCATTCCCGGATTGTCAAAGAATGGGGGGAGCGGCCGATCGCGCCGGATGAGGTCCGGGGCGATCCGATGGGTCGGGTCGGGAAACGTCGAAGGGCCATTCCCCACGCTAAGATGATCGGGAAAAACGGCAGGGGCAGTCACCGATTCCGATGGAGATCCGGTCGGGCTCGTCAGGAATGCGGATACGATGGCTCCCCGGCCTCCGAGTGAGCGCAAGTTGCGCCCTAGCCCTCCGAGATCACCCAGGCGCCTCCTTTACTGCACGGACAAGGCGTATTCTGCCCGCTCATCGGTGATCGCGATGCGTTGATGCAGGCGGACGATGTAAGAGAGAAATCGGATGCTCTCGCCGTTTTCGAGTTTGAATGCGCTGATCACATTGCTGATGGTGTCGCGCTGATCGGTGCTCAACTCATCAACGACGAGCATGACCTTGATCGTCTTCTGGAACGCATTGGTGATGTGCTTGTCGATCTGCCTGCCGATGAGTTGCTCGGCGATGCCGGGGTCGATTTCCTTGATCCAGGAACTGAGCTTGCGCATGCGATCCGGGTCTGAGAAGATGAACGCGATGACCTTGTCGGTCCAGTCCCTGATCGTCTGATCCCGGATTTGCTTGTCGGTGACGATGCTGAAGGTCGAGGCAAACCGCATCAGCTGGGGGATGACATGGCTGTTCAAGTAATTTGATTTTTCTTGAGAGCTGACCTTGCCCTCTCCGAAACATTCATATTCGATGAGATTGATCTGGATGGGATTCTTCAGTTGCTTGTTGTAGACGATGAGCAGGGCATCGGGGATCGATCGGATTCCCTTGATGAACGAGTCTCCCCGCGCCTCGACGCCTGCGGATTGGAAGAGGCGATTGTCGGGGATCAGGAGTGAGTGCTCCTCGCGGTAAGCGGGGAGCAGCGAGTAGAAATGCTCAGTGACCAGGGGTTCGAGGCCCTGCAAGAGATCCTTCTCATTGCGAAAGCGGATCGTCTGAAAGGTTCCAAGAACCTTGATCTTCGTGTCCGATACCGCGCCTTCCCCCTCCGGATCATCGGATGAAACATTTTCGATTGGCGAGGCCTTGTCGGATTCGTCATAGGCATCCTGCGGCGTGCTGGGCTCGTCGACACCAAGACGGATCGGGCCAGCGGAGCGATGGGCCTCAAACGCCTTTGCCAACTGATCGGCCGCCTCGGCCTCCTGAATAGGCCGTGCCCCTTGAAGGTATCTCAACGCCCAGTGTTCACCGCCGATCGCCGCCAGGAACTGGATCTCGAAGGGTTCCGAATACGAGACATCCTCCAGGGTGTAGCCGACGACGTAATGCTCCGCGTCGGGCCAGGGCCTCGCGTCGGTCACATCGGCCAGTTTCGCCCTCATCCCGCAAACGGTCGCGCCGTCGTGCTTGACGACGAGATAGACCGTGTCCCCAAGCTGCTGGCCCCGCCTCGTGAAGCCGAAAACCTTCTCGGAGAGGCAGAGGTTATAGTTGAGCAGCGACTTACCGCAGTGCAGGATCCTCACGGCCATCGGGAGCACGTCCTCGAATCGAAGGCGGGAGTTGTGGCGTCAATTCGTCACGTCCTGAGGAGATTCTCCCCACGATTCGCGACATGCACGCGAGTGCGCATGAGAAACGATCAGATGCCTGATCGCAAGAGGCATGAAGGGGGAACAGCCCGAGTGATCGTAATGTGGGGCGGCTCTCAATGCCTCGGATACCGGCGGTGATGGGACAGCGGTGCCGGTGTCAGGGCGACTCGAGCGATTCAGCGTGAGGTGCAGGCATGGACGCTCCGGAGGAGTCGGCATGCTTCATCTGGTCGCGGCCGGCAGCCTTGGCGGCGTAGAGGGCGTGGTCGGCCTGCTCGATGAGCGATTCGGGGGGGACGTTGGCAGAGGGGACGACCGAGGCAGAGCCGATGCTGAGGGTGACGAACGGGCCGGCTCCCGGGGCCTGGTGGGGCAGGGCCTTGAGGCGAAGTTGATCGCTCACGCGCTTGGCCATCGCCAGGGCTCCGTCCCGGTCGGTTTCGGGGAGGACGGCGGCGAACTCCTCTCCGCCGTAGCGAGCGACGAGGTCTCCGGGCCGGCAGACCGAGGCCTGGATCAACTCGGCGGCCGCGCGGAGGCAGTCATCGCCTGCCAGGTGCCCTCGGAAATCGTTGTACAACTTGAAGTGGTCGAGATCGAGGAGCAGCAGCGACAGCGGGGTCGCCGACCGGGCGTGCCGCTTCCATTCCCGGGCCAGGACCTCGTCGAAGTGGCGGCGATTGGCCAGGCCGGTCAGTCCGTCGGTGGTTGCCTGGGCTGCCAGCAAGCGATTGGCCTCCTGGAGTTCCAGTTCGACCCGTTTGAGCCGCGTGATGTCGTCGTGCGTGACCACGATTCGAGTTTGCTTGCCGACGGTAAATCGGGTCACGCGGATGGTAAACCATTGGTGGGCGGTGGGAGAGTGGCACGGGTATTCGAGCTGGAAGTCCGGGATGAGGCCCTCGCCCACGTCTCGAATGCCTCGGGCGATCAGTCGGGCCTGCTCGGTGCAGGAGCCGGAGGCGGCCTCGCAGACCTCGAGGTAGTTCACGCCGGGGCCGCAGAGGCTCTCGACCAGGCCGTTTCGGGTGGCGTAGGCATTCCAGGCGGCGTTGACGGCGACGATGGTGCCGTCGGGCCGAAGGATGGCCACGTGCGAGAGGAGCGAATCGAGCGTCCGCTGGAAAAAATTCGAGACGACGGATCGCTGCCTGCCGCGTTCACTGAGTCCCTTGCTCTCCTGGACGACCATTGTTGAGCATCTCCTGTGCGCATGAGGGTCATCTTGACCCCGGTTGCCACAAGGTTAGGTCACGGTGGGACATCGCAACAGATTGCCGGCAAATCGCAAGCCCAGCCCACCCAAAACTGATCCACATAGACTCAAATTCAACCCTGCAAGGCGAACGAGGAGAACAGTCCATGTGCTCGTGACGCGGGGCGGAGGCCGGCGTTTCTTGGGCGTGGGGCCCTGGACACCGTGGCCGGTGGCGGCGGGTGTTCGCCGGTCTGTGATCCCGCGATCAGCCCCTCCACTCGGCGTACCAGGCGGCGTCTTCGTAGGCGGCGTTCAGGGCGGCCATCGCGGCGTGGTCGCCGCCGCGGTCGGGGTGGAGGAGGAAGGCGCGACGGCGGTAGGCGGCCTTGATCTCGGCGAGCGAGGCGGCGGTGGAGAGGCCGAGGGTTGCGAAGGCGACGGAGGGGATTCCGGAGGGCCACGAGGCGGCGCGGGCCCGCTCCCTCGCCTGCCGTTCCTGCTCCTCGCGCTTGAGCAGAAGGTCGTCGGCGAAGGGGGCGATCCCGCCGGTGCTGACGCCGTGAAGGAGGAACCGGGCCCGCGCCTTGCGGTCGGTGAGCACGTCCTCGGCGTTGGCCGCCCAGCGCTCGGCGACGGCGCGGAGCGTGGGGTTGGTTTGCAAGCGATCGAGGAAGGCGGCCTCGGCCTCGTCTCGATCTCGATACTGGCCGAGATGGAGCACGATCCGGCTGCGGATACGTCCCTTCGGGCGGTGCTGTTCGACGACGACCCAGATGATCCGGTCGTCCTGCTCGACGGCCATCAGCAGCATTGCGGTCGCCCCCCCGGCGATGTCGTCCCGCGGTCGAATGAGCCGGCTGGATCAAGGGCGGCCTGGCCCCCGGCTTCCTGGAGTGTCTCTGGAGTTTACAAGGTGGATCGGTGCGTTTTCGAGAACTCGACGCCCCCACTCGAATCATGATGCGTTGTCTCTTTGCCTTGGGTGGCCCCGGTGGCTCGCCAACCGGGGCGGCGCAGCCGCGAGAGGCGTCGGGAGGCCGCACCGAAACTCTCGTCGCTCCGCGACCCCGGTTGACGAGCAACCGGGGCCACCCGGGAGAAACCCAGCATTTTTCATTGGAAGTGGTACTCCGGGACTCGTGGGCGTGGGGCACCTGGCTACCGAGGCCGGTGGTGCGGCCTTTGGCGCAAGGGGTTCGAGGAATCGAAAGCGGTTTCTCAGCGCCTGGGTTCGGGGCGTTCGTCGGTCGTGCCGGCGCGGTTCAGCACGCTCTTGAGAGCGGCGAGGGATGGGGTAAAGTGGGACGGAAACGATGACCTTGCGGCCATGTCATGCTCCGTGTCGATCGCGTCTAACGGTCGGGTTTTTGCCATCCTTTGAGGTCAGAGGTCTATGCCCATGTTTCGAAATCATCGATTCGTCGCAGCGTCGGTCGTGGGTCCTCGATCCTCGAAGGCGGTCCGCTTGCGGAAGCGGCATCGGCGGGCGCTCACGCTGGAGGCTCTTGAAGCGAGGACGGTGCTGAGCACGACGGCTCAGTTCACGATGCTGGGAGCCACGGCGGTGGATCCGCAGACGATCGAGATCCGCTTTCATCAGGGCGATCCGGCCGAGGCGCCTTCGGCCGAGATCGCGCTGACGATCTACCGATCGGCCGATCCGGTGGTGGATGCGGGAGATCGGGCACTGGTCTCGACCGTGCTGACCGTGGCGCCGGGGTGGAACCAATCGGCCCAGATCGCGCTGAACGAACCGCTCGGGATTCTGCCGGAGGAGCCCTACGTGCTGGTCGTCGCCAGCGGCGACGCGAACGAGGCCGACAACGTCGCGTCGTTCCGGAAGTGGACCGTCGGCGCGGTGACCCACGGTTTTGAACCGAACGGCCGGATGCCCTCCTGGGTCCATGAAACGGCCGCGACGCTCCGGCAGCAGGGGTATGACGCCGTCTTGCCGTTCAACTGGGCTCGGCTGAGCAACCTGCCGCGCCCCGGAATCCCCGAGCTGGTCGCCCGGCGGTTGGCTCATCAGGTGACGGCGATGAGTCATCGGCTGGTGGCGCATGGATTCCAGCATCAGGATGTCATCGATCTTCATCTGATCGGCCATAGCCGGGGCGGGGGGGTGATCAACCTGGCCTCGGCCGCCTTGCCGAATGGCCAGGGACCGTTTGCCGGGGGACTGGTCAAGCTGACGATGCTCGATCCTCACCCGGCGCGAAACACGACCGAGGTGCCGTATTACAGTGCCTCGGCGGGGCCGATCGGGCAGCTTTCCTTGCTGAATTTCCTGACCTTCCAGGAAGCCGCCAACGATCAGGCGGTGGTGCTGGCCCCGGGCGTCGACCAGTTGGAAGTCTTCCACCAGGCCGCCACCGTGGCGGATCCGAGCCCGCTGGTGGCGGGAGACGAGCGGTTTGTGCAGAGCTGGGGAGAGGTTCCGATCACGATTCCCAGCGGTTCGGCCGTGAGCGAGGTGGCCTACTACGACCTGACGCCGGTGGTTCCCTCGCACAACGGCATCACCCGGTACTATCAGACCGTGGTGGCGCCGACGCTCGGATCGGGCCTGCCGCTCGATCAACTGCAACCGCCCTTGATTGCCTCTCCCACGGCCGATCCTCCGCAGGGGGGCGGATTCCTGCCCGGAACCGGGTTCGAGAGTGAGCTTCAGGTGCTCGCCTTCGCCGGATTCCCGGTCCCGGTCGCCTCGTCGCTGCTGACGGAGGTGCAGACCCTCAATACCGCCATCGCCGAGGGGAACCGATTCGAGGCTTACGCGCAGTTACGACACCTGATGAGGACGACGCACCTTCTGGGGGCGACACCGTTGCCTCAGGATTCGCTCACGGCGTTCCGACAGCTTCTGGGTTCGACCGCTCGCCTGCTCCGAACGATTTAATTCGGACATTGGGCTGAAACTGTCGCTATAATGAGAACGCGTTGGCGAGTGTCGAGAGGGTCCCGCTCGGCCCGTGAATGATGGAAGCGGAACCGGAACGGTCTTGAATCGAAGGAGGCAGATTGTGTTGCACCGAAGCCACGACCGTCGGCGATTTCTTCAAGGGGCGGGAGCGGGGGTCATCGGGTTCTGGGCAATCGGGGGCCGCTCGGCGGCGATCGGGCAGGAGACGCAAGGGGCGAGCAGCGACGCGCTGACGGCCAAGGCCGTGGCGTTTCTCAAGAGCCGGCAGGAGGCCGAAGGCGGCTGGTCGACGGCCATCAGCCCGGGGATTACGGGGCTGGTGGTGACGAGCCTCTTGCGCTCGGGGGTCACGCCGTTCGATCCGGCCGTGGAAAAAGGGCTGGCGCTGATTGAGCAGACGATCGGCCCGGACGGATCGCAGGCCGACGGGCCGCACGCGAACTACCTGACGGCCATCGGCATCATGGCGCTGAACGAGGCGAAGACCAAAGGGGCCGGCAATCGGTACGACGCGACGATCGCCGGGGGGCAGTCGGCGTTGATCGGGTTGCAGTGGGACGAGGGGGAGGGGAAGACCCCGGCCGATCCGTTCTACGGCGGGGCCGGATACGGCAGCAAGAGCCGGCCGGACATGTCGAACACGTCGTTCATGATCGAGGCGCTTCGGGAAACCGGCCTGCCCGAGGACGACCCGGCCTTGCAGAAGGCGTTGCTGTTCGTCTCTCGGGCGCAGAACCTCGACAGCGAGTTCAACGATCAGCCGTTCGCCGGCAAGGTGAACGACGGCGGGTTTATCTACACCCCGGCCAACGGCGGCGAGAGCCAGGCCGGCGAGGCTCCCGGCGGCGGCCTGCGGTCGTATGCGAGCATGACGTATGCCGGGCTCAAGAGCATGGTTTATGCCGGGTTGTCGATGGATGATCCTCGGGTGAAGGCAGCGTATGAGTTCATCCGTCAGAATTACTCGCTGGACGAGAATCCGGGGCTGGGCCAGCAGGGGTTGTATTACTACTACCAGACCTTCGCCAAGGCCCTGGCGGCGCTCGGCAATCCGACCCTGACCGATGCCGAAGGCCAGGAGCACGACTGGCGAGCCGATCTGGTCGCAGCGCTGGCCAAGCGCCAAGGGGTTCGGGGCGAGTGGGTCAACCCGGCCGATCGCTGGATGGAAGGGGACCCGAATCTCGTGACCTCGTATGCCTTGCTGGCGCTGGCGTCGGCCCGGTCGATGAGCGAGCCGAAGGCGTAAGCGAAGACGATCCGCAAGAGAGGGGAGACTCCTCGCGCTTCGCGTGCGGGGAGTCTCTCTGGAGGGAACGAGACGACAATCGGGTCGTGAAGCGATTGCTTGCAGGGCATTGTGGGAGCTAGAGTTCGTTCGGGAGCAATTGGCCCCGTCCAGATGAGTCGAAGGCGTTGCCGGCCCCCGATCGAGGCCCGACCGTGAGTGATTCTCAGAGCGTGAACCCGGACGATCCGACCCGCCGACTGCCCTGGACAGGGTCGCTGGACGAGACGGTCGGCCACGAGGAGCCGGCCTGGACGGCTCAGGATCTGCCTCCAGGGACGATGCTGGGCAATCACCGGATTGTCGGCGTGCTGGGTCGCGGCGGGATGGGGGTCGTTTACGACGCCGAGGACACGCAGCTCGGCCGACCGACGGCGCTGAAGCTCTTGCCCGAAGGTTTGGCGACCGATCCGGTCGCGGCCGAGCGGTTCTTGCAAGAGGCGCGATCGGCCGCGCGGTTGCATCATCCGAACGTGGTGGCGATTTTCGAGGTCGGCCGGCACGACGGCAAACCGTTTCTGGTGATGGAGCAGGTCAACGGCCGGAGCCTCGCCGAGGCGATGGAGGCCGGGCCAATGCCCTGGCGAGAGGCCACCGCGCTGGTCGCCCAGGCATGCCTCGGCCTGGAGGCGGCGCATCGGGCGGGCTTGATCCACCGTGACATCAAGCCCGCCAACCTGCTCTTGAACCGCGACGGCGCGGTCAAGATTACCGACTTCGGCCTGGCCAAGCTCTCCGACGAGCTGGGAGCCCACCAACTGACCCGAACCGGCCGCGTGGTGGGGACCCCGGCCTATATGAGCCCCGAGCAATGCCAGTCGGAGCCGATCGACGCGAGAACCGATCTTTACTCGCTCGGGGCGACCTACTACGGCTTGCTGACCGGCCAGGGTCCGTATGCCGATTCGACCTCGGCCCCGAAAGTGATGTTCGCCCACTGCTACAAACCAGCTCCGGACCCGAGGGAGGTCGTGCCCGACCTTCCCGAAGGCTGCTCGGCAATCATCGCCCGGGCAATGGCCAAGCAGCCGGGCGATCGCTACGCCGATGCCGAGGCGATGCGGCAGGATCTGCTCACCCTGCTCGCCGGGGCCCGACCGGCTCCGGACTTGCCGCCGACCCTGAGTGCCGAGGCGGTGTTCAGACTCCCGTCGAGCCCGACCGAACCAGGCATCGAGGCGATCGAGGCGGTGCCGGCAGCGTCGGGCTCGGGCCCGGGACTGACGACGGGGGAATCACCGAACAGAGCCCAATGGACACGCCGAGGGGCGTTGGGGGTCGGCCTGGCGGTGGCGGCCGGATACGGCTTGCATCAACTCTGGTCGAGCACGATCGGCGCGGATCGCGAGCCGAGGGGACCGGGCGATCGGGCCATCGGAGAGGGTTCGACCGCCTCGGAGGAGGCAATCGCGCCGGTGGTGGCGTCGGGTCCGCCGATTCGGGTCGGGGTCTTGCACTCGCTGTCGGGGGTGATGGCCGAGAGCGCCTCGGGGGTGGTCGACGGGACCTTGCTGGCCATCAACGAGCTCAACGCCGCCGGGGGAGTGCTGGGCAGGCCCGTCGAGCCGGTGGTGGTCGATGGTCGGTCGAGTCCGGACGTCTTCGCGGGCGAGGCCAGGCGGTTGATCGAGGAGGAGGGGGTTGAGGTAATCTTTGGCTGCTGGACCTCGGCGGCCCGGAAGGCGGTCAAACCGGTGGTTGAGCAGCTCGATGGCTTGCTGTTCTACCCGGTTCAGTACGAAGGGTTGGAGCAGTCGCCGAACATCGTCTATCTCGGCTCGGCGCCGAACCAGCAGATTCTGCCCGCGGTGAAGTGGGCGTTTGTGGAGCTGGGCCGACGATTCTTCCATGTCGGCAGCGATTACATCTTTCCAAGGGCCGCCGGCGCATTGATCCACGACCAGATCGAGGCGATCGGCGGCGAGCTGGTCGGCGAAGCGTTCCAGCCGTTGACCAGCGTGGATTTCGTGGGGATCGTCGATCGGATCAAGACCGAGCGGCCGGATGTGATCCTGAACACGATCAACGGCGACGGCAACGTCGCGTTCTTCCGCGACCTGAGAAAGGCCGGAATCGCGTCGCAGGAGATTCCGACGCTGTCGTTCAGCATTGCCGAACCGGAGATCCGCCGACTCGGCCTGGACGAGATGGCCGGCGACTACGCGGCCTGGACCTACTTCATGAGCGTCGATCGGCCCGAGAACCGCGCGTTCATCGAGCGGTTCCGCGACCGTTACGGGCCGCAGCGGGTGACAAGCGATCCGATCGAAGCGGCCTACGTCGGGGTCCTGATCTGGGCCAGGGCGGTCGAGGAGGCCGGGCAGACCGACGTATCGGCCGTGCGATCGGCGCTGGGGTCGATTGAACTGGAGGCCCCCGGAGACCGGGTGAAGGTTGATCCGGTCTCCCAGCACCTCTGGAAGACGTCGAGGATTGCCCGGCTCGACGAGCAAGGACGGTTCCATCTCGTCAACAGCTCGGGAGAGCCGATCCGCCCCGAGCCGTTCCCGAAGTTCCGGACCCGAGAGCAGTGGGAAACACTGCTTCAGCACCTTTACGACGGCTGGGGAGGCGGCTGGTCGGCCCCCTCGTGATCGGCCGGCCGGGCTTCACCAGCCCCCGCTGGCCCCGCCTCCGCCGGAAGACCCCCCGCTGAAGCCTCCGCCGCTGTAGCCGCCGCCTCCACCGCCGCTGAAGCCTCCGCCTCCGCCGCCCCGGGGGTGAAAACCGCCGCCCGAGGGGCCGTATCGCATGCTCAGGAGTACGGCCGTGGCGATCAGGACGAGCCAGCCGAAGAAGGCGGCGGCCATCAGGCCAATCCCCCCAAAAATGAGCCATTTCCGATTGTTTTCCGGGAATCCGAGCTGGGGAGCAAAGATACCAAGCACGAGAACGAGGATTCCCAGGCCGAAGAAGGCTCCGATAAGGACCAGAGGAAGGCCGTTGGCCTGCGAAAGGTGGCGGACCTCTCCCTTGATGCGTTGCCCGAGGTCCGGCTTCGGCGGCGATCCGTTGGGACCGATCGCGGCCAGTTCGGCGAGCGAGGAAACGCCTGCGGCAATGCCCCCGCTGTAGTCGCCTTGCTTGAAGCGAGGGATCATGTCGGTGTCCATCACCCCCTGGGAGAACTCGTCCCAGCGGTGTCCCCAGTCGGCCCCCAGCTCGATGCGGGCCTTGCGGTCGCCGAGGCTGACAAGTACGAGGATCCCCTTGTTGGCCCCTCCGGGACGGTTGAGCGTGCCGATCTGCCAGGCGTCGAACCATTCTCGGGCGAGCGGCTCGATCGGCCCCTGGTGGTTGTAGGCGGCCATCGCGGTGATGGTGACGACGATGATCGGCGTGTCGTGCTGCTCGAAGGCGGCGCGCTGAGCCTCGGCGATGCGGGCCTGGGCCGGCTCGTCGAGCACCTTGGCATAATCATGCGTGAACTGTCCGACCCCGTTCTCGGCGGGCACCGGCGGGATGTCGGCGGCCGAAGCCGGGGCGATCAGGAGGGCGGCGAGGACGGAAGCCGCAAGGCCGAGTCGATCGAGCATGGGGACCTCCGCTCTCAGGATGCGGACTCATCAGGCCCCGTCCGCGAGTCGCGGGACCTGACGCGTGGGTTATGTCGAACTCCGAAACTGTGGGCTCAGGCCGTCTCGCCGAACTTCCCCAGGAACAGATCGCGATAGACCAGGGCGATCGCGACGTAATAGATCGGGAACGTGAGGAGGAGCCCGACGCCCAGGAGAATCGCCCCCAGGCCCGAGAGGATTGCCGCGAGGACGTTGAAGACAATCGCCGCGAGGGTCTGACCGCGCAGGGCGACCCAGCTCTTGCGAATCGCGGCCACGGCCGTTTGCCGACCGTCGACCACCAACGGGATCGCCAGCATCAAGCGGCTGGTGACGAGGGCAAAGGCGATCATTCCGAAGACCAAAGCTCCCAGAAGGGCGAGCGGGGCATCGCGGGGCGGGAGCATAGCAAAGGCGATTCCGAAGGGAATGACCACCACGCTGACCGCGATCGACGTGAGGACTTCGATCAAGAGCGTCACGAGGAAGACCTGCCCGAAGACGTCGATCGCCCCGAACAGGTCACCGACCGCGATCGGTTTGCCGCGGACCTGCTTGCAGGCAGTGCGGAACAGGCCGCCGAGGAAAAAGGCGGAAACCACCGTAGCGGACAGGAAGGTGACGCCCTGGATCAGCAGGTCGGCCGCGTTGAAGGAAGCCGCCGAGGCATCCACTGCGCCGGCGGGAATTCCGATCGCCCCCGAGAGGCCCCCCAGTCCGAAGGCCAGGATCAGATTGGCGACGGCTCCCAGAACGACCAGGACCAGGAGGATCAGAATCCAGGTTCTTTGCTGTCGCGAGGCCACCTTGAACGCGCCGCTCAGGTGGCCGAAGCGGATGGTTACGTTCCTCGGCTCACCGACGGCAAGGTCAGTGGCTGGAGTCGAGGACGTCGGGGTTTCAACGGGGGCGGCATATAGGTTCGATTGCGTTGCGTCCGAGCCCCTGGCTTGCCATGGATTTTTCGTCTTCGCCATACGATTTCTCCCTCTGGGTCTTGGGGATTCGTGGCGCGCAGGCCTCTGCGACGTTGCGAACCTGTGGAAGGCTCTCGATCGCATCCACAGAAGATAAAGACCCGAACATCGCGAGGGCTTACAGGGAGGCGAGCATTACCGTGGCGCATCGCGGCGATCAAAAGTCCGTCCAGGTCGATCGGAACCGGCGAACATCACGCGGCGATCGCGGTCGAGGCCACCGGTGGAGGGCCGTCGGATCGGGATCGAACGGCCCGAAAAACGGGGCCGCGAGGATGATAATCAGGAGCCGGTGGTGTTGGCGTCGTCGAGGGACTGGGCGATGCGGGAGCGCATCTGCTCCATCTCGTCTCCCGAGTACGCCTGGTGCGGCCAGGGCCAGTGGACGGCGTCGCCGGAGAAGCGGGGGATGATGTGCCAGTGGACGTGGTGGACGGTCTGGCCGGCGGCCTCGCCGTGATTGACGACGATGTTCAGGGCGTCGGCCCCGGTGGCCTGCTTGACGGCGCGACAGAGGCGGGGGAGGAGGGAGCCGACGTGCGCGGCAAGGTCGTCGGAGAGGTCGGAGAGGGAGGCGGCCTCGGTCTTGGGGATGATCAGGACGTGCCCCTTGTTGACCGGCCCGATGTCGAGGAAGGCCAGAGCGTGATCGGTTTCGAGGACCTTCGCGGCCGGAATCTCGCCGCGGAGGATTTTGGCGAAGATGTTCTGAGGGTCGTAGGACATGGGTGCGAGACTCCTCGAACGGCCGGGCATCGTGGAGAGAAAGGTGACGGAGGGAAATGGACCAGCGTTCGAATCAAACGAAGAAAGAGTCGAGGGCAAGACGCGGGAGTCTGCCCTCAACTCTCTCAAGGTTCTGCGATCATGTTCATGACCGAAGGGACCGGCACGCTCAAGGTCAGGCGGTGGTGCCGACAACCTCGGGCTGGACGCTCTTGGAGCGAACCGGCTCATCGGCGGGAATCAGCTCGATGAGGGCCATGGGGGAGCAATCCCCCTGGCGACGGTGCGCGAGCTTGTAAATGCGGGAGTAGCCGCCGGGGCGTTCCAGGTAGCGCGGGGCGATTTCCTGGAAGAGCTTGTAGGCGATGTCCTTGCGGGTCAGGACGGCGAGGCTGCGGCGGAACTCGGCCAGGGGCATCTTGTCGGCGTCGTCACCACCGAGGGCCTTCTGGCGTCGCAGGCCGCGGACGGCCAGGGTGATGAGCTTCTCGGCGTATGGCTGAAGGTCCTTGGCCTTGGCCTGCGTCGTCTCAATCCGCTCGTGCTCGAACAGCGAGGTGGCCAGGTTGCGCAGGAGCATCCGACGATGCTCGGGGGTTCGCTTGAACTTTCGTCCGGCTTTCCGGTGACGCATGGCTTGGGTTCCAGTAGGCAGTAGGCAGCGGGCAGTAGGCAGAAAGGAACACCGAGCAGAGGCAAGGCGAGCAGAGTTGCGGATCGGTTGCTTCTGATTCGATCCTCTGAATGCCTACCGCCTACCGCCTCCAGCCTACTCCCAAAAAGACATTAACGACGGGCGTCGGCCATACCGAGGTCAAGGCCGATTTCCTGGAGCTTGATGCGGACTTCCTTGAGGGTCGTCTCGCCGAAGTTGCGGACGCCGAGCAGTTGATCTTCGGATCGGCTGACGAGGTCGCGAACGGTGGTGATCCCTTCGCTTTCGAGGCAGTTGGTGGCCCGAACCGAGAGTTCGAGCTCGGCGAGCGACATGTTGAGCTTGCGCTCGGTTTCCATGTCGACGCCGCCACTGTAGCTGCCACTTTCGAAGCCGCCGGTACCGTCGGAGGGCAGGCCGGGACCAGGCTCGTAGTACTGGACGAAGGGATTGAGGTGCTTGCGAAGGATCTTGGCGGCCTCGACCAGAGCCATTTCGGGCTTCAGGGTGCCGGTCGTCCAGATACGCATCGAGAGCTGGTCGTAGTTGGTGCGCTGACCGACGCGGGTATCGTGCACGCGATATTCGACGCGGGTCACGGGGCTGAAGATGGCGTCGATGGGGATGGCCCCGACTTCGAGGTCGTCGGTGTGGCCTTCGGCGGCGGGTCGATAGCCTCGACCATTTTCGACGGTCATCTGGATGTTCAGCGGAACATCGTCGGTCAGGGTGCAGAGGATGTGGTCGGGGTTGAAGACGACGACCGATTCATCGTGCAGGATGTCGGCAGCGGTGACGACGCCTCGGCGATCGCGTTCGATGCGGATGGTCCGGGGCTGGTCGGAATGGTTCTTGACGATCAGGCCTTTGAGGTTCAGGACCAGGTCGGTGATGTCCTCGACCATCCCGGGGATGGTGGAGAACTCGTGCTGCACGCCCTGGATTTTGATCGTGGTGACGGCGCTGCCTTCGAGGCTCGACAGCAGGATGCGTCGGAGACTGTTGCCGACAGTATGGCCGAAACCGCGTTCGAACGGTTCGACGTGGAATTCGCCGAAGGTGTCCGTGAGGGTCTCGCGGTTGCAGGTGACCCGGCTGGGCAGTTCCAGGCCTCGCCAACGGATGCGCATGGCTGAATCAGGCTCCCAAATTCACCGCAGAGGACGCAGCGGGGTTCTCGGGGACAAAAAAACGGCGGCGGGGGGGCGCCGCCGTGGGGAGATCCCCGGGGGTCTGCCTCGGCGTCCTCTGCGTTCTCCGCGGTGAATCCCCGTCCCGAATTCGGTTTCGATGGCACGTGCAAGCAAGAGCGAGCGAGCAAGCAAAAAAAGGTCGAGGCCCCCGACCGAATCACCCCGAGGAAAAAAATCGGGACGATCGGGTCGAGGCGCCTGGCGATGCCTTAGCGGCTCAGAAGCTCGACGATCAGCTGAGGCGTGACCGGCAAGGAGACATCCTGGATCGAGGGCAAGCGGTTGACGCGGGCCTCGCCCGCTTCGGAGCCGGCGCGATCGAGCCAGTCGGGCACCGGGGGCAAGCCTTCCATGTTCAGGGCCGCGGTGACGAGGTTCTGGGATTCCTCGCGTTCCTTGACCTTGATGATGTCGCCAGGCTTGACCAGGTAGCTCGGGATGTCGGTCTTGCGGCCGTTGACCAGGATGTGGCCGTGGCGAACGAGCTGGCGGGCCGAGGGGCGGCTGACCGCGAAGCCCAGCAAGGTGACGACATTGTCGAGCCGCCGTTCGAGCAGGGCCATCAAGACGTCGCCGGTGTTGCCGGGCCGACGGCTGGCCATGTCGTAATAGCGGCGGAACTGGCGCTCGAAGACGCCGTAGTAGCGCTTGACCTTCTGCTTCTCTCGCAGGCGGATGGAGTACTCGCTCGGCTTACCGCGGCGGTACTGCTGCTGGCCGGGTGGGCCATCGCGGCGCTCCACGGCGCACTTGGGCGAGTCGCAGCGGGTGCCCTTGAGGAACAGCTTGATCCCCTCGCGGCGGCAGAGCCGGCAGACGGGTCCGATGTGGCGTCCCATGATCCTCGATTCTCAAACCAATATAAATGTACGAGCCGAGCTGATGCGTACCTGAGTCGTCCGATGATGATTCGGGCCGGATCGGAGGGGCCGTCACCAAGGGCAGCCGAGACCGATCCGAACGAGGCGAGGCGAGTGACTTGACCGACCGATCAGACCCGTCGTTTCTTGGGCGGTCGGCAGCCGTTGTGAGGCAAGGGGGTGACGTCTTCGATCGCCTTGATCGAGAGGCCGGCGGCCTGCAGTGCGGTAATCGCACTTTCGCGGCCCGAGCCGGGACCCTTGACGCGAACTTCGACCTCTTTGACGCCGAACTTCGTGGCGGCCGAGGCCGAAACCTCGGCGGCACGCTGGGCGGCGAAGGGGGTGCTCTTGCGGCTCCCCTTGAAGCCGACGGTGCCGCTGGAAGCCCAGCAGAGGGTATCGCCGTTGGGGTCGGTGACCGTCACCAGTGTGTTGTTGAACGTCGCCTTGATATGCACGACCGCGCGACTGACGTTGCGGCGCGTCTTCCGCTTCTTGGCCTTGGCCACCGCTGGGCTGCTCCGCTCTTGAAGGTCCTTGAAAACTGCTGATCGATTCCGACCGATCGCAAAGATGGCTGGCGAGATCCGTTCCGATGGAACGAACGCGCCCGGCCGGTGCCGGGCGAAAGGCTCCGAGGCGAGGGCCCGCGGAACCCAAAGGAGCACGAGTCAGGGCCGCGGCGAGCCGATCCGAACGAAGGGCAGGGATGCGGCTTGCCGGCGCGGTGCGACTCGGCTTAACGCATATCCTTGACGCCCTTCTTCCCGGCAACGGTCTTCCGAGGACCTTTGCGGGTGCGGGCATTGGTCTGGGTTCGCTGGCCGCGGACCGGAAGGCCACGGCGGTGCCGGAAACCCCGGTAGCAGTTGATGTCTCGCAGTCGAGCGATGTTTTGCTGCACGACCCGCTGCAACTGGCCTTCGACCGTGTACTCGCTGTCCAGCAGAGCGATGAGCTTCGCCAGCTCGTCGTCGGACAGGTCGCGGGCCCGCTTCTCAGGGTCGATCTCAGTGCGCTCGCAGAGCTGATCGGCCAGGAACGGGCCGATGCCGTAGAGGTATCGCAGCGAGATCCGGATCTTCTTGTCGTTGGGAATATCGACGCCCAGGATACGAGGCATCCGTCCTGTTCCTCCGGGAGGGCCGGGGCTCGGCTTCATTCGATCGTGATCACACGATTCCAATGGAGAGAGCCGGCTCAGCCTTGCCGCTGCTTGTGCTTGGGGTTGCTCTTGCAAATGACGTACACTTTGCCCCGGCGCCGCACGATGATGCAGCTTTCGCAAATACGTCTGACGCTTGATCGGACCTTCATCGCTCCAGTCCCGTCTTTCTTCAGAACAATCGCTTCGCAAGCATGCCCCAAAGGGCATGTTGGCGCGAGGGTATGCCGGCCGACCGGCGCGCGCCGCAGACCGGGGGGAATTCGACTACTGTATCGAGACGATTGTTCTCTTGCAAGTCCGTTGCGACCAAAACAATCGGAATTCGGATCGGTTGGAGGTCATCGGGCGACTGGCCTGGGGCTTGTCGGGGGGCCGTGCCCCAAGGCATGAGGAATCGGTTCAAAGATCGTGCGGGGTAAGCCCCACTTGCTTGGCGATACTGCCCAGCATGTGAGGCCCGATCTCTTCGCTGTCATGACAAAGAGAACATAGAATCGGGCCAGCCGTCGCGTGCAAGGACTCGGTGGGAACCTCCGACCTGACACGTTACGGACCAACCGATGCGACGCAATGCGGCCAGGACTCGCTTCGCGTTCGTCGAAGGCCACCGACTCATCGGGAAGGGGCGAAAAGGAGGTCAAGCTTCGGAGCGGGTTCACCATGTTCAAGGCGGTCGGCAAGCACTCGCAATGCCAAGGCCTCCACACGAGCGATCGCCTCGGATCGCGTCGATCCGTAGGCCAAGGCGCCGTGAAGTTCGCCAATCTCAGCGATCCAACGACCGTCCTCTTCCTGCTCGACCTCAAGACACAACGGATGGTTGGGGAGCATCACGCTGAGGCCTTCGAGGGTGTCGAGTGAGTGAGCGGTGATTGCTCAGGGAGGGTTAACGAAACGTCAGTCGAGGCCCTCGGGCAGGGTGAGGATCTTCGGGCCGTCGGGGGTCATGGCGACGGTGTGTTCGAAGTGGGCGGCGGAGAGGCCGTCCTTGGTGACGATGGTCCAGCCGTCGGAGAGGGCCTTGACGTGCTTGGTGCCGAGGGCGACCATCGGCTCGATGGCGAGGACGATGCCGGGTTCGAGCTTGAAGTCGTTGCGGCGGAGGGCCTTGCTGACGAAGTTCGGGACCTGGGGTTCCTCGTGCATGTCGCGGCCGATGCCGTGGCCGACGAACTTCTCGATGACATGCATGTGCTGCGACTTGACGTAGCGTTCCATCAGGCTGGCAACATCGGCCCAGGTCTCGCAGCGCTCCATGGCGCGGATGCTCAGGTCGAGGGTTTCCCGGGTGACATCGAGCAGGCGCTGGTTTTCCTCGGAAATCTGACCGATGGCCAGGGTGATGGCCGAGTCGCCGCACCAGCCGTTGATCCGGCAGCCGGTGTCGATGGAGATGATGTCACCGTCTTCGAGGGGGCGACGGGTGGGGATGCCGTGGACGACAGCGTCGTTGACGCTGGCGCAGATGACGGCGGGGAAGGGGCGGACCCCCTTGGTGGGGCTCGGGTAGTTGAGGAACAGGGGGGTGGCGTTGTGCCGCTGGAAGATGGCGGCGACGGCCTCGTTCATCTCGGCGGTGGTGCCGCCGGGCACGGCCAGTTCTCGGACACGGGCCAGGGCCTCGGCGACGACCTTGCCGGCCTCTCGCATCAGGCCGATCTCTCGGGGGCTCTTGAGCTTGATGGTCGATCGGCTGGGGCGGAGCATGGGGGAGAGCCCTCCGGGAGCGCGGACCTGTTGGCGTAGCGATCGGCGAGGAGATCAGCGGCGGTTCATCAGGCCGGTATAGTTCCGCATGATCAGGTGGCTATCAATTTTCTGGACGAGGTCAAGGCAGACCGAGACGACGATGAGCAGGCCGGTTCCACCGAGGAAGGAGGTGATCACCGGCTCGACGCTGGTGCCGGTCTGGGCCAGGGCCCCCTGGACGATCGACGGAATCACCGCGACGAGGCTGAGGAAGGCGGCCCCGACGAAGGTGATCCGCAGCATGACCTTCTCGAGGTACTCGGCCGTGCGTCGACCCGGTCGGTAGCCAGGGATGAAGCTGCCGTAGTCCTTGAGGTTATCGGCCATGTCCTTCGGGTTGAAGGTGATGGCGGTCCAGAAGTAGCAGAAGAAGTAGATCAGGCCGATGTAGAAAATGGTGTAGATGTAGGCCTGGCTCTGGAAGGCATCGAGCCCGGTCTCGAAGAAGCGGGCGATGGCGACCTGGAAACCGGAAACCTCACCGGGATCGGCCACGAGCCAGCTCGCCGTGCTGGATGCGAGCCCCTTGAAGATGAAGAAGGGGAACATCAGAAGGCTGGAGGCGAAGATGATCGGCATGACGCCGGCCTGATTGACCTTCAAGGGGAGGTACTGCCGGGTGCCTCCGTAGACCCGACGGCCGCGAACGTGCTTGGCCGACTGGGTCGGGATGCGTCGCTGGCTTTCGGTGATAGCGATCACGCCAACGATCACAGCAATGAACAGGGCTAACAACAAGCCGGTGACGATCAACGAGTAGGGCTTCTCGGCGTCGCCGGTCAGGCGGGGGGTGAAGCCGGACGCGAGGAGGAAGATGGCGTCATCGGCGCTGGCGAGAATGCCGGCCATGATGAGCAAGCTAATGCCGTTGCCGATGCCGTACTCGTCAATCTGCTCGCCAATCCACATCAGGAAGACCGTTCCGGTCGTCATGATGAGGACGCAGATAAATCCGTAAGGGAAAAAGTCTTTATATTGCCCAGGAATGTAATCAAGTGTTTGAACAAACCGGATCCACATCGCGCTCTGGACGAGACAGATGGCGACGGTGGCGTAGCGGGTGTATTCGTTGATCTTCTTGCGGCCGCTCTCCCCTTCCTTCATGAGGGCTTCGAGCTGAGGAACGACCGAGCCGAGCAACTGGAAGATAATCGAGGCGGAGATGTAGGGCATGATGCCGAGGCCGAAGATCGTGCTCATGCCGATCTGGGTGCCGCCGAACATGGCGGCCATGCCGAGGACCTTGCCGAAGGCCTGCTGGCTGATCTGCTCTTGCCAGTCGGCCAGGGCCGACTGATCGACGATCGGCAGGGGGATGTAGAAGCCGATCCGATAGATGGCCAGGAACATGGCCGTCATGAGGATCTTGCGCTGCAGCTCGGGGACCTTGAAGAAGATCGTGATCAGCTTCTGCACGGCAGGACGGCTCCTATGCACGTCGAGGAGGGGGCGGGGTCTCGGCGGTTCCCCAGGGCGACGTGTGCTGGGTCGGGCAGGCCTGAGCCTGCCGTCCGGGGCCAACTCGGACGGATCGGCAGGCCGAAGCCTGCGAGACGAAGACGAAGTTGGGTCGGGCGGTCGGTCGGGAAATCAAAACACGCAAGGTGGTTGGCAAACGAAGGCAGCCCAGAGGCGTAACGGTCACTCGAAGTCCGGCGTCCGGTCACGAGGATTGCGATGGCGAAAAAGCCATCGGGGGCTAACGGACACCGACCGGGCCGGATCTCGTCGCGGCCCGGTCGGGGAAGGTCGGGTCGGAAGATTAATCGATCACTTCGACCGAGCCGCCGGCGGCGGTGATCTTCTCGACGGCGGTCTTGCTGAACTTCTGGGCCTTGACGGTCAGGGCCTTGGTCAGGGTGCCGTCGCCGAGGATTTTCAGGCCGTCGTCGTGGCGACCCTTGACGAGCCCCTTGGCCCGGAGAATTGCCTCATCGACGACCGCGCCGGACTCGAAGAAGGCCTCGATCAGCTCCAGGTTCAGGATGGCGAAATCCTTCTTGAACCGGCCATTGGCGAAGCCTCGAATCGGCACGCGACGGACCAGCGGCATCTGGCCACCCTCGGAGAGGGGGCGAATCTTGAAGCCCTGGCGGGAGGAGTGTCCCTTGTGCCCCTTGGAGCTGGTCTTGCCGTGCCCCGAGCCGGGACCTCGACCGACGCGCTTGCGCTTTTTGAGCTTCTGAATACCTTCGTGAACGTCGTGAATTTGCATAATGGCTTACCTCACAGCTCCACGCCCCGGAGTCGGGCCACTTCGTCCTTCGTGCGGAGCTGCTGCAGCCCGTCGATGGCGGCCTTGACCAGGTTCAGTTTGTTGGGAGAACCGATGCTCTTGGTCAAAATGTCGGTGATGCCGGCGGCCTGCACGACGGCCCGGACGGCTCCACCGGCGATCACGCCGGTACCGGGGCTGGCCGGCAGCATGATCACCTTCGCGGCGCCGAAGCGGCCGATGACCGGGTGGGGGATGGTGCCGCGACGCATCTGAACGCGGGTCATGCGTTTGTGGGCGTCCTTGACCCCTTTTTCGACGGCCGGGGGCACTTCGTTGGCCTTGCCGTAGCCCCAGGACACCTGGCCTCGGCCATTGCCGACGACGACCAGGGCGTTGAAGCTGAAACGGCGTCCCCCCTTGACCACGGCGGCGCAGCGGCGGATGGACACGACGCTTTCGCTCCACTCACCGCGATCTCGACTGTCGCTGGACACGGATGATCCTCCGGAAGAAAGTAGGCAGTAGGCGGTTGGCGGTAGGCAGCAGGAGACGGACGGATCGGACCAGGGAATTCGGATCGGCGGTTCCGTCGAAGCAACGAGCAATTGACCGGATCAGGAGGGGGAGTCGTTGCGAGGGACGCCCCGGTTCTGCCGACTGCCGATTGCTGACTGCCTACGCTTGCTCCCCGAGTGATTCAGAACTGCAGGCCGGCCTCTCGGGCAGCGTCGGCCAGAGCCTGAACGCGCCCGTGATACTTGTAGCTTCGGCGGTCGAAGCAAACCTTGTCAATACCGGCGGCCTTGGCCCGTTCGGCCACCGTGCGCCCGACGACGGCCGCGGCGGCCTTGTTTCCGCCGTAGCTAACCTCTTGCCGAATCGCTGATTCGAGGGTGCCGGCCGAGACAAGGGTCTTGCCTTCGTCGTCGTTGATGATTTGCGCGTAAATGTGCTTGGAGCTTCGGAAAATCGCCAGCCGGGGCCGTTCGGTTGAGCCGAACAGTTTTTTCCGGACGTGCCGTTGGCGACGGAGCCGTTGGCCCTGAACATGCAGTCGGTGGTTCTTACCCTTCACGGTCGATCATCCTCCTGGGCCCTCGGGGCGGCCGATGACGACCGGCCACCCGACCCTTGTGAGTTGTGAGACGAGAGCAGAGCGAGGCAGGCGAACCCGCAAGGCACCAGGAGAGCCGGCCACGAGGGAGCGGCGGGAAACCGATCCAAGGGGGTCGAATCTGCCAGGTCCGTGAACTGGGGCCGGTCGCCGACCTCCTCTGCGAAAGAGATTACTTACCGAACGCCTTACCGGCCTTGCGGCGGACCTGTTCGCCTTCGTAGCGAATTCCCTTGCCCTTGTAGGGCTCGGGGGGCCGGACCCGTCGGACGCGGGCGGCGAACTCGCCCACGGCTTGCTTGTCGGCGCCGGTGATCTGAATGTGAGTCGCGTCGGGGACGGTGACGGTCACGCCTTCAGGAGCCGTCATCTGGATCTGGTTGGCGTAACCGACGACCAGGTTAACCGTGTTCGGGCCCTTGAGCTGGGCCTGATAGCCGACGCCGACGACCTCGAGGCGCTTGGTGTAGCCGTCGGTAACCCCCTTGATCATGTTGGCGATCAGGGTGCGGGTCAGGCCATGCAGGGCCTTGACGGGGCGTTCGTCGTTGGGGCGTTCGACCAGAACCTGCTTGGCGTCGGCATCGTAGCGGACGCTCATTTCCTCGCGGAAGGTGAACGAGAGTTTCCCCTTGGGGCCTTCGACCTCGATGGTCGAGCCGGCGAGGTTGATCTTGACGTTGTCGGGGACGGGGACCGGTTGGCGGCCGATTCGGGACATGACTGGGGCTCCGGGACGGTGATCGCAGGGGGTGGTGAGGGCTCGGCGCGGGCTGATCGAATCAATAGACCAGGGCCAGCACCTCGCCGCCGACCTTTTCGGCCCGGGCGCGGCGGTCGCTCAGAATTCCCTTGGGCGTGCTGACGATGTGGACACCCAGGCCGCCCTGGACCGGCTTCAAGTCGCGGTAGCCGCAGTAGACCCGACGGCCGGGCTTGCTGACGCGGTCGATCTTGGTGATGACCTTCTCGCCGTTCGGGCCGTACTTGAGGTTCAGGCGGAGCGTGCGGGCCGGAACGGTGTCGATCTCTTCGTAGTCCCAGATGTAGCCTTCATCCTTCAGAGCGGCGGCGATGCCGCGCTTCTCGTTGGAGTGAGGCATGTCGACGTGGGAGCGCTCGATCCGCACGGCGTTGCGGATCCGGGTGAGCATGTCGGCGATCGGGTCGGTCATCATGGCGGGGGCGATCCTCGAAACCGCCTCGGGTAACTCGGCCGATCCTGCGAATTGGCGATTGAGGCAAGAGGTCCGGCGAGTCGGCGAGGCGGGGGTCCAGTGAAAACGCTATCAAATCGGAACGGGAAACAATCGCGGAGTTGTCCGATCAGCCGGCCCGTTGCTGGCCGGGCTTGCGGAAGGGCATGCCGAAGGCGCGAAGCAGTTCGCGGGCCTGATCGTCGTTGCGGGTCGTGGTGACGAGGGTGATGTCCATGCCGAGCGTGTGGGAGATCTTGTCGGCCTCGATCTCAGGGAAGACCACCTGTTCGGTCAGGCCAAGGGTGTAGTTGCCGTTGCCGTCGAAGCTGTTCGGGTTGACGCCACGAAAGTCACGGATGCGAGGGAGGACGAGGTTGATCAGGCGATCGAGGAACTCGTACATCCGCGGCCCGCGAAGCGTGACCTTGCAGCCAATTTCGTTGCCTTCTCGAAGGCGGAAGCCGGCGATCGACTGCTTGGCCTTGGTGACGACCGGCTTCTGACCGGCGATTCGGCCCATGGTGTCGACAGCCACGTCCAGGATGGCTTTATCCTGGGTCGCGCGGCCGACACCCATGTTCAGCACGATCTTCTCGATTTTCGGGATCGCCATGACATTGGTGATGCCGAACTTCTCGGCCATCGCCGAGGCGATGGTGTTCTGGTATTCGTCGAACAGGCGAGCCATCGGGGCGATCCTCTGACCGTCGGCGCGGGATCGGGTCGGTCGATTCCCGTATGCCGGCGGGGGATGAAGGGAAGGTACAAGAATTCGAATACGTGAAACGGAACGAACCGTCGATCCACGATCGCCGGGGTCGGCTCGGAACAGGTCAGCACGGACGAGCCATGCGGCGAGGTTCCAGGACCGACGGAAGGAGAACGGAGACGGTCACGTGGTCAGCAATCAGGCCTTGGTCTTGGCCCGGGAAGGCTTCGGGGGGCCAAGAGTTCCGAGACCGCCCGAGCATCGCTTGCAGTAGCGCTCTTTCTGGCCGTTGTCGAGAATCCGGTAGCCGAGGCGGCTGGCACCGTTGCAGGAGGGGCAGTAGGGCAGGACGTTCGAAGCGTCGATCGGCATCTCCTTGGAGAGCCGGCCCCCCTGGGGGTTGCGCTGGCTGGGCTTGACGTGCTTGTAGACGAGGTTGACCCCTTCGACGATGATCTTTCCCTTGTCGGGAAGGACACGGAGCACCTTGGCGCGGGTACCCTTGTCGTCGCCGGTCATGACCACGACTTCGTCATCTCTACGGACCTTCATGACTCGCTTCTCCGGCCCGTCTGGGCCGTGTCTCGGAACTGATCAATGACCGGGAGGTGATGGTCAAGCGGGATTACAATTCAAAACGAGGGACAAACGACCCGAACCGGAGCGCCGAAGGTCAGACGACCTCGGAGGCCAGGCTAACGATCTTCATGAACTGCTTATCGCGCAGTTCGCGGGCGATGGCGCCGAAGATTCGGGTACCGCGAGGCTCGTTGTCCTTGTTGATCAGGACGCAGGCGTTGCGGTCGAATCGGACGTAGGAGCCGTCGGGCCGTCGGGTCTTGAATCGGGTGCGGACAACGACGCAGCGGACGACGTCGCCGGCCTTGACATCACCGCCGGGGGTCGCTTTCTTGACGCTGCCGATGAAGACATCGGCCAGGCCGGCGGTGCGTCGTTTGTAGCGCGACGCGGAGCCGCCGAGCACCTTGAAGCACATGACTTCCTTGGCACCGGAGTTGTCGGCCACGTCGAGCCGGGTTTGCATCTGGATCATCGGTCGAGAACCCCAGTCACGGTCGCGGCCGCGGTCCCCAGCGAACGCCGGCGGCCCACGAGTCTCCGAACGATCGGGTCAGCGGGAACGGTCACGCAAGAAAACAACACGAGAGAAGCAGAAACGGGGCCGAGCGGGCCATCTGGCCCTCGGCCCGGTTGGAACGGTCGGCTGAAAATCAGGCGTCAGCCTGATCGGGAGCCGGTTCGGCATTCGCCTGGGCGTCGAGGGCGGCCTTGCGGGCATCGGCCTCTTCGTGGGCGGGAGCCTTGCGAACGATGCGGAGCAGGCGCCAGCGCTTGGACTTCGAGAGCGGCCGGGTTTCGACGATTTCGACGAGGTCGCCCACGCGGGTCTCGTTCTGCTCGTCGTGGACGTAGCAGATGGTCCGGTGTTTCTGGTACTTGCCGTACTTCGGGTGCGGGACGAGGCGAGAGACCTCGACTCGTCGGGTCTTGTCCATCTTGTCGGAGGTGACCGTCCCGATCTCGACCTTGCGCCGACCGCGGGGCCGCGGGGAAGGCGGAGTCTTGGCCGGGGAAGTCGTCGTCGGCTCGCTCATCGTCTGAATTTCATTTCCGGGGGGACGAAGTCGGGGGCAGTATGCGAACGAAAAAACGGAGAGGCATCCGCTCAGGAGGACGCGGCCTGGGATTCGGCCTTCAGCTCTCGGAGGCGGAGGATGGTCTTGATCCGGGCGATGTCGCGCTTGGCCTTGAGCAGCTCACTCGGGGCTTCGAGCCGTTCGGTCGAGCTCTGAACGCGGAGCCGAAAGATTTGCTCCTGCGTTTCCTTGAGCATCAAGGTCAATTGCTCGTCGTCTTTTTCGTGCAGGTCGGCGGATTTGGTCTTGGGCATGGTTCGTAGGTCCTGATGGCGTTGGCTCAGAGCGTCGGCCGGCGGGAGACGAACCGGCAGTTCACGGGCAGTTTGTAGGCGACGCGAGCGAAGGCGGCGCGGGCCCGAGATTCGGAAATGCCGGCGACCTCGAACAGAACGGTGCCGGGCTTGACGATCGCGGCCCAGTAGTCGACCTCACCCTTGCCTTTACCCATGCGGGTTTCGGCCGGAATCGAGGTAATGCTCTTGTGCGGGAAGACCCGGATGTAGAGTTTCCCGCCGCTGCCTCGGACGGCCCGGGAGAGGACCATTCGGCTGGCTTCGAGCACCTCGGCGCTGACGCGACCGGGTTCGAGGGTTTGCAGGCCGTACTCGCCGAAGGCAACGTAGTTGCCTCGGGTCGCATTACCTTTTACGCGACCTTTTTGGCTTTTTCGATACTTGACCCGCTTGGGCATCATGGCCATCGGTGCCAGCCTCCATCTTCAGATAGTCGCCCTGGTGGACCCATACCTTGACGCCGATGTGCCCCTGGGGCGTGCGGGCTTCGGCGAATCCGTAATCGACTTTGGCCCGCAAGGTCGACAGCGGGATCGAGCCGGCGGCGGCCTTCTCGGTCCGGGACATTTCGGCCCCGCCGAGGCGGCCCGAAAGACGGACCTTGACCCCCTTGGCGCCGGCGTCCATCGTGTTGTCCAGCGCCCGCTTCATGGTGCGGCGAAAGCTGGCCCGCTTGCCCAGTTGCTCGGCGATATCTTCGGCGACGAGCTGGGCGTCGATCTCGGGGCGGTTGACCTCGACGATCTTGATTTCAATGCGGCGGCCGGTGAGGTTTTGCAGCTCCTCCTGGAGCTTCTCGACCTCGGCCCCCTTGCGACCGATGATCACGCCCGGGCGGGCGGTGTGCAGCAAGACGACGACGGCGTCTCGGGTGCGCTCGATCTCGATCTTGGGGATGCCGGCGTAGCTGTACTTCTTCTTGATGTATTTCCGGACCTTGAAATCCTCGACGAGGAGGTCCTTGAACTCGGCTTTACCGGCGTACCAGCGACTGCGCCAGTCTTCCATGACGCCGATGCGGAAGCCGGTCGGATGAATCTTCTGTCCCATGGGAAAGGTCCGGTCCTACGAGAAGATGGCCAAAAGGGGAGGGGTCCGGGGTCACTCGGCGGCGTCTTCGGCCGGCTGGCGGGCGGCCTCGGGACCGGCAAGGGCGGTTTCGAGGTCGGCCAGGCCGATGGTGATGTGGCAGCTCCGGCGGCGGATCAAGTGGGCCATGCCTCGGGCTCGGGGCATGAGACGCTTGAACATCGCGGCGCCGTCGCCTCGAGCGTCGGCGACGATCAGGTCGCCGGGGTTGCGGACCCCCTGGTCCTCGGCGTTGGCCATGGCGCTCTTGAGCACCTTCTCGGTGTACCGGGCACCTCGGTGAGGCAGGTACTTGAGGATCTGCAGCGCCTCGTCGGCGTATTTGCCACGGATCAGGTCGAGGACCTTGCGGATCTTCAGGACCGACATCCGGGCGAACCGGTGGGAGGCCTTGTAGGGGTAGGGGCTCTGGGTCTTCATCGTCGATCGATTCCCGTAGGGCCGGGGGGCCGGCCATCAGCTGTTGTGAGTGGCGGCCGGGAGTTCCGGCCCTACGCTCCGTGCCTCGGTGCGGTCGCTCGCAATCTCACGTGGTGGAGGAACGAAACTTAACGCTTGCCCTTCGATTTGCCGCCGTGGCCCCGGAAGGTGCGGGTCGGGGAGAACTCGCCGAGCTTGTGCCCGACCATGTCCTCGGTGATGTAAACTTTGGTGAAGACCTTGCCGTTGTGCACCTCGAAGTTCTTGCCGATGAACTCCGGCACGATGGTGCAGGCACGCGACCAGGTCCGGATCGGTGCTCGGGCGCCGCTGGTTTCGGCCTTTTCGACCTTCTCCAGCAGCCGCTCGTCGACGTAGGGGCCTTTTTTGAGCGAACGTCCCATGACCTTTTTCTCTCGTCAGTAAGCAGGAGGCGGTAGGCAGCAGGCAGGAAAGAAACCGGAACAAGACAGGAGGCCGCAGTCCGGTTCCGGGCTGCCGAGCGCCTCCTGCCGACTGCCAACTAGATCTTCAACTGACCGTAACGAACACTCTTGCGGCGGCGAATGATGGCCGAGTTCGACGGCTTGCGGCGCTTGCGGGTCTTGCCGCCCTTGGCCGGCAGGCCGGTCGGCGAGCACGGGTGACGGCCGCCTGAGGTGCGTCCTTCGCCACCACCCATCGGGTGGTCGATCGGGTTCATGGCCGTGCCCCGAACATGAGGACGACGGCCGAGCCATCGCTTGCGGCCGGCCTTGCCCAGGACCACGTTCATGTGGTCGGAATTGCCGACCGGACCGATGGTCGCCCGGCACATGACCGGCACGCGGCGGACCTCTCCGGAGGGGAGGGTCAACTGGGCCCAGGTCGCTTCTCGGGCGGTCAGGGTGGCGCTGGTGCCGGCCGACCGGCACATCTTGGCCCCGCCTCCGGGCTGCATCTCGATGTTGTGGATGACCATGCCGGTCGGGATCTTGGCCAGGGGCAGGCAGTTGCCGACCTTCGGCTCGGCGTCCGGGCCGGTGACAACGGTCATGCCGGCGGTCAAGCCCTCGGGGGCGATAATGTAGCGCTTCGTGCCGTCCTCGAACTGGATCAAGGCGATGCGGGCGGAGCGGTTCGGGTCGTACTCGATATGAGTGACCTGAGCCGGCTGACCGTCGCGGTCGTTGCGCTTCCAGTCGATGATCCGGTAAAGACGCTTGTGTCCGCCGCCGCGGTGCCGGACGGTGATCTTGCCCTGGTTGTTCCGGCCGCCGGTCTTCTTCAGCGGTTCGGTCAGGCGCTTCTCGGGCTTTTTCTTCTTGTCGGTCAGCTCGGAGAAGTCGCTGACCGAGGCGTTGCGGCGCCCGGGGCTGGTCGGCTTGTAGACGCGGATGCCCATGACTCTCTCGTTTCTTTCCCTTCAGGCCGCCGACGGCGGGGAGACCGATTCCGTTATGCTGCGCGATGACCGAGAAACGCTTGCCGAGAAGATCACACGTCAAGGATTAGAAGAAGTCGATCCGGTAATCGTCCTTCAGCTTGACGATGGCCTTCTTCCAGTTCTTGGTTCGACCGATCTTCAGGCGATACCGACGGGTCACCGACTTGCGGTTCTGGGTGCGGACGTCCTCGACCTGGACGTTGAAGAGGGTTTCGACAGCCTCCTTGATCTCGGTCTTGGTGGCCATCTGGTGCACTTCGAACGTGTAGGCGTTGTGACGCTCGGCAACCTGGGTGGCCTTCTCGGTGATCAAGGGCCGCAGGATAACCTGATAGGGCTCCAGCTTCGGGCCGGGCCGCTCGTACTGGGGGGGGCGGCGGAGGGTGACCATTGTCCTGCGAGACCTCGGGGCGTTCGGCGATTCAGTTCACGTTATGTTCAAGCGAGCGATCAATGCTCATCAGCCGGCCGCAGCGGCGGTGACGAGTTCCGATTCGGGACGACGACGGATTTTCTCCTTGGCCCGTTCCTTGAGCGAGGCGAGGGCCTCGGGCGTCAGGACGAGGTAGCGTTGGCGGAGCACGTCGTAGGTGTTGAACTCGGCCACCGGCGAGACCTTGACGCCGGGGAGGTTCCGGGCCCCTCGGTAGAGCAAGGGGTCGTACTCGGCGGTGCCGATGAGGATCTTGCGACCGTCGAGGGTGCGTCGCAGGGCGTCGCGCTTCGACTCGCCGTCGACCGGCTGGGCCTCGGCGGGGAGGTCGGGGCGTCGGATCGACCGCAGGATGCGGGCGACCTCCTTGGTCTTCGGGGTCTGGCCCAGGTCGAGCCCCGAGAGGACAAGAACCTGGCCATCCTGGAATTTCGACAGAACGGCCATGCGGATCGCCAGGCGAACGGCCTTCTTGGGCAATCGGTACGAGTAGTCGCGGTTCCGACGGGCGAAGGCCGAGCCGCCACCCACGCGCTTGTTGGTCCGCTTCGAGCCCATTCGGGCGTTGCCGGTGCCCTTCTGGCGGTACATTTTCTTGGTCGAGCCGGCGACGTCGGAGCGGCCCCGGGTGTTGACGGTGCCGACCCGGCGGTTAGCCAGGTGCATCAGGACGACATCGTGCAAGAGTTGCTTGTTGATCTTGCCACCGAAGTCGGCCGGATCGATGGACTCTTCGCCCACCTGCTCGCCGGACGTGTTGTAGATGGGGACGGTCAGCATCGTCGTTGATCCAGTGCAAGGCGGTCCAGTTCGCCGGCCGACCCGCGGTTGACTCGACCGGAGAACGACGATCCGGCGGTCGGAGCGAGTCGAATCCGAGCGGGAAGGCCCCGGGCCTCGAAGTTCGATCCGAAAACGAAACGGGAAGTCAAAACCAATGAAACGGATGACCGGGGGATGCAAGGCTTCGATCTGATTGCGAAAGGAGCCGGAAGCATGCCGGGGTCGGAGTGTCGCGAAGGCCCGGTGAGCCACTTGCCGATCCGGGACAGGCGGGGACCGAGGCGGTCGGTTCTACGGGTCAAGGGTGGCGGGCCATCGGTGATCCACGCTCTCGAGAACCTTGACCGTAGAGCAAGGCCGGCGGGCAGATCAGACTGCGTTCGTCTGGCGAACGATCACAAAACCGCCGTTGTGGCCGGGGACCGCGCCTCGGACCAGCAAGAGGTTGTTCTCGGCGTCAACCCGCACGACCTTCAGATTTCGCACGGTGACGCGGGTGTTGCCGTACTGGCCGGGCTTCTTGACCCCCTTGAAGACGCGGGACGGGTCGGCCGAGGGACCGGAGGAGCCGGGGTGCCGGTGCATCCGCTGCACACCGTGCGTGGCCCGAAGGCCGCGGAAGCCGTGCCGCTTCATGACACCCGAATAACCACGCCCCTTGCTCGTCCCGATGACGTCAACGCTGGGAATCTCGGTGAACAGATCGACGTTCAAGGTGGTTCCTTCGGTCACGTCGACCGGAGCCTCTTGCCGAATCTCGCGGATGAACCGCTTGGGCTCAGCTTCGACCTTGCGGGCATGGCCACGCTCGGCCTGCGAGGCGTTCTTGCGCTTCTTGTCGGCAAAACCAAGCTGAAGGGCGTGGTAGCCGTCACGTTCGGCGGTGCGAACTTGCAACACGGTGCAAGGGCCGCATTCGAGGACAGTCACGGGCACAACCGTGCCGTCGTCTTCAAAAATCTGGGTCATTCCGACCTTGCGACCCAGCAACCCGACATTCATCTCTGGTCTTGCTCCATCTCGAAATTCAGTGGATCAAAAGAGCCCACTCGCGGCACCGACAGGCCCCCCTCGGCCTACGGCCCGGTCAACACGCGAACGGGCACGAGTTGCCTTCGGGCAACCCGTGCCCCGTGGTGCCGGCGGTTTCGACCAGACGGCGCCAGGGGAGAACCAGGGAGGCTCACCTTCAATGCCTGTCGAAACATTGCCGCGAATGCGACCCGGCTCAGGCCCCGGAGGGCCCGGCCTTGATCTTGATATCAACACCCGCGGGCAAGCTGAGCTTGTTCAGGGCGTCGATCGTTTTGTTGGTCGGTTGCACAATGTCGATCAGCCGCTTGTGCGTGCGAATCTCGAACTGCTCTCGCGACTTCTTGTCGATGTGCGGACTGCGCAAGACGGTGTATCGTTCGATACGCGTCGGCAGCGGGATCGGTCCGTGGACGATCGCCTCGGTCCGCTTGGCGGTTTCGACGATGTCCTTGGCCGATTGATCCAAGATGGTGTGATCGTACGCTTCCATCCGGATCCGGATACGTTCGTTGCTCATGCCCGCCACGGGTCGTTATCCTTCACGCGCTACGAATCGCCGACGCTCGCTCGTCCGGCTGATCGGATCTGTTTGTGCAACTCAACCACGGGGAAAGTCAGATGGTATCGTCCTCAACACGGCTCGTCAATCAGGTTGCGCCGAATTTTACGGATCAACGCCGGATTTCCGCGATCCTGCGGGCGGGATTGGCTGTCTGATCAGGAATCGGCGGGGCCTTGGGCTTGTGTCGAGGAGCGATTGAGCCGCTCACTCGCCCGTCCGAATTCGGGTGAAGGCTCGTTTGCCGTGGATCGGTTGGTAGATGGCGTTGAAGTCCATCGCGTAGTTGAAGTCGTCGATCTCAAGCTGGCGCTGGCCCTTGATGTCGATGTTGTGGACGATGAGCAGTTCCTCGTTGAACCGTGACGACTGGATGAGCCGCAGGCCCGAGGGGGCCCAAAGCCCCGAGCCTCCCCAGAATTTCGCCTTGCTGATGCCGTGGACGCCCACGGCGTTGCAGGCGATCATCCAGACCTGGTGAATCCCGGCCTTGGCGGCCAGGACCATGTCCCAGAGGTCGCCGTAGTAGGTATCGGTGCCGACGTTCATTAAGGGGTAGTCGCGTCGGGCGTACGAGCGCCAGGAGGCGACCTCGATGATCGCGTCGACCTGATCGAGGACGGCGTACTCCTGGGTCAACTGCGAGAACATGATGTCGTAACAGGTCGTGAAGCCGAACAATCCCCAGGGGGTTTGCAGGTCGAGCCGGTCTTGCTCGCCGGTCCGGGTGTACCGACGTTCGATCGGGGGCAGAAACACCTTGTCATAGCGATTGCTGCCGCCGAACCAGTCGCTCGCTCGATCGATGACAAACGTCGAGTTCAGCAGACCGCCTTTGGAGCCGTGACGAAAGCCATTGAGGACCACGGCCATGAACGTCTCATCGAAGAGAGGCCGAATGACCTGTTCGACCCAGTCAACGTGGTTTTCCATGCATGACTGTTCGATGTAAGGTCGGCAAGTTTGCTCGTCGTCCCAGACATAGCCGGAGAGAGAGAACTCGGGGAAGATGGCGACGTTGACTCCCCGTTCCTTGAAGATGGCGCAGGCTCGGGCGATCTTGTCCTTGTTCGTCTCGATGCCGGGCACCACGGCGGCGATGTTGGCCAGCCCGATCGAGAGAAAGTGATCGAACTCCGAGAATTTCCGCTCGATGACGAGAAATTCCTCGACGAGTTCCGAGGGTTGGATCAGGGTCGGGCCGCCATCGGGCAGTTCGGAAGGCTCCATGGCGTCTCTCTCGGGACGATGGGATCACGGGGAATCGACATGGAGAGGTGATTCGACTCGTACCGGGAAGAACATCGGCATGCAGGGGCGGGGAGCCCTTTGGAAAAGCTCGAAACCTCCGCGTGTCGACGTCTGATGACCGAAATGTCTGGCCAGATGGCTTGCCGAGGCCATGAGAGGGCGAGGCGACCTGCAAGCCGATCCGACCGAAACCCGTCCTTGTGAAGCCCCGCCGATGAGCCTGGCGACCACGGCCAGGAGCGATCGGGAGGCCGAGCGATCAATCGTCGCCGAGGTCGTCGGGAATACCGTCGAGGGTCCGGAAGCCTTCGATCCGGTGGAAGGTCATGAAATTGGCGTCATGTGCGTTGTGGGCACCGCCGAGGCCGTCATCGAAGGCGGTCCGGGAGGCGACGATCAGGTCGTCACCGTCAAAGAGCCAGTCGACGTACTGGAAGGCGTGCTTCGTCACGTCGGGGTGATGGAGGACGACGGCGCGGATCTCCCAGTCCTTCAGATTGGTCGAGGCGATCAATGCCAAGGTGTTGCGGGTCCGGCCGGGTTGGCCGAGGTCGTTACGCGGGGGGACCCAGTTGGTCAGGGACCAGTACGCCTCGGTCTTCGGGTCGTATCGGATCGTGAACTTCTTGGCGCCGCCGGGGAAGCGGATGAAGCTGGACTCGGGGTCGAAGGAGGCGGTCTGGCCGTCCTTGCTGATCCGGACGACGGCGGCAAAGCCGGGATCGGGCTTCGAGTCGACGCGGAGAATGTCGACGATCTCCCCCTCGGGAGTCACCACCGCGTTGCCTTCGAGCCAGCCGCCGAACGTGACCGGCGCGAGCCAGGAGAGATCCGAGCCGAGCCGGTTGCTGGAGGTCCAGCTTGCGGCGTTCAGGAGGTCGGCATCGACCGGGGCCGACATCATGAAGGCTCGGAAATGGACGCCCCAGCCGCCGGGGCCTTCGGCGTCTTCCATCGCCCGCCAGAGGCGCCCGTCGTGCTCAACGACGGGAACCGGGGCGCAATGGTACTTCTTCCCCGGCAACAGCAAGCCCGAGGAGGAATCGACCGGCTCGGTCCAGGTGGTGCCGCCGTCGGTCGACCGGCGGATGACCCCTTCGCCGTATTCCCGACTGGTCCCCATCAGGTAGAGCGCATCGCGATGGACAAACAGGGTCGACCACCACTGCCCCTTGATCGTGGCGATCTGATCCCACGATTCCCCTCGGTCCTTCGACGCGAAGACCACCGTCACGTCCTTCGAGCTTCCCGGCCCGAAAAAGTCGTGCGAGGCAACGTAGGTGCCATCGGGGAGGACGGCGAGGCTCGGCGAGCCGATGTATTGCCGGGACGAGGCCGGGCTATGGTCAATCACCACGCCGGGGACGTTTGAAAGATCGGGCATCGGATCGTCGCTCGGGGCCAGCAAGGCGAGCAGGGCAAGCGGGGCAATTGGCGTCATTGCTGGAGCCTCGGGAAAGGGGGATGGGATTCAGGATTGCGGGGCCGGCTGAGGTTCCGGGTCGCCGTCAAAGAGCCGCGTCAAGGCGAGTCGGAACCCGGGAACGACCGCGCAGCCGTCCAGCTCGTCCGAGGCGGAGAGGATGCGGACCTCCGTCGCCGACGAGAAGACGAACACCCGGCGCGTCTCGGGATAAACGACCCAGACGAGCGAGACCCCGGCCTCGAAGTATTCGACGAGCTTGCGGTCCAGTTCGGCGGCCAGGTCGGAGGGGCTAACGACCTCGACCGCCAGATCGGGGGCCATCTCCCAGGCATTGGCGCGGGGCACTCGCCTGCCTCGGGGCCATTTTGCCGTCGACACGAAGGCGATATCGGGCCTTCGGCGGTTGGTGCTCTGCGCCCTGAGTCGAAACAGTTGTTCGACCAATGCCTGGCCGAGTCCTTGCGACAGGGCCACCACATTGAGCTCCTGGGCCAGGTAATTGGCGATGTCGAGTTCTAGACTCCCCATCGGCGGGCACTCCACGACGACACCATCAATCACCTCGAACAGGATCTCACTCGACGACGGCGGCACAAAGTCGTCGGCTGGGACGTCGGCCTCGACAACTGGAGGAGGAGACAGCGGCGTACCGATCGACTCTTCGGGGATCGTCGTCGCGTCGGGGCGGGTCGCGGTGGCCATCAGTGGTGCTCCTCGTTTGAGGACAATCGGATCTCGACCGCTCAGGACTCCGAAGCAGGGCCAGGCGCGGTGTCCGGGTCGTCGTCGAAGAGCCGGGCGACGGGGAGTCGGAAGCCAGGGAGAATCGCGCCGCCGTCCAGTTCGGCCGGGGGAGTGAGGATCTCGACGGCAGTGGGGGAGGAGTAAACGTAGACTTGCCGGGTTTCCTGGTAGATGACCCAGACGGCGACCGTCCCGGCCTGAAAGAAATCGCTGATCTTGCGGTTCAGGTGCGCGGCCAGGTCGGAGGGGCTAACGACCTCGACGGCCAGGTCGGGCACGACTTGCCAGGAACTCGCCTTCGGGGCCCGTTTTCCGACGGGCCATCGGTCGGCCGAGACGAAGGCCACGTCCGGCTGCCGGCGGATCTTTCGCTCGGGGTTGATCCGGTAGAGGACCTCGACGAAGGCCCGGCCGAGCTTCCTCGGACGAGCGTAATCGTTGATCAGTTCGGCCAGCAGGTTTGCAATATCGGCTTCAAAGGTTCCCATAGGCGGAATCTCGATCACCTCACCGTCCACGACTTCGTAGAATACGTCCTCGCCCGGAGGAGGGACGATCGGATCGTCGGCTTCGGTGGCGAGGTGTTCCGGGCGAAGAACTTCGGGATCAACCGTTGCGGCGTCGGGGCGGGTCGCGGTGGCCATCGTCGATCGTCCTCCTCGAAAGGCGGGCGGGCAGGGGAGACACCGTCAAAGGTCGGGCGGCGATCAGTCCTCATCGTCCATGCCGGAGAGCTTCCGGAGCATCGCCTCGGGGGCGGGGGCGTAGTCGAAGGGTTCCATGCTGTAGCTGGCGCGTCCCTGGCTGAGGCTGCGGACGTCGGTCGAGTAGCCGAACATCTGTTCGAGCGGGGCACGGGCCTCGACGACCCAGAGCTTGCCGCGCTGATACGTCTTGTCGATCAACGCGCGGCGGCTGGAGAGGTCGCCGGTCACGTTGCCGAGGAAGTCCTCGGGGGTGACGACCTCGACCTTCATGATCGGTTCGAGCAGCACGGCCCCGGCCTTTTCAAGCGCCTTGTTCAGGGCGTCGGTCGCGGCGAAGCCGAAGGCCAGCTCGTTGCTATCGACCTCGTGCGTGTCGCCGTCGGTCAGGGTGACTTTCAGGTCGACGAGCGGGTAGCCGGTGATCCCGCCCGACTTGGCGTCCTCGCGGATGGCGGCCTCGACGGCGCGGACGAACTCGGTGGGCACGTCGTTCGGCTTGGCCTTGTTGACGAACCGGACGACCGGCGCCCCCTTGGCCTGGGTTTCCGGCTCCAGGTCGATCGTGACCTTCGCATACAGGCCCGAGCCGCCCGTCTGGCGAATGCACTGGCCGTGGATTCCCTTGACGGCGTGCTGGATCGTCTCGCGGTAGCTGACGCGGGGCTTGCCGATGCGGACCTTCAGCTTCAGGTCGCGGAGCATCTTGTTCTTGATGATCTCCAGGTGCAATTCGCCCATGCCGGAGATCAAGGTCTCGCCCGTTTCCTCGTCGAACTTGTAGGTGAAGGTCGGGTCCTCGCGGGCCAGAGAGACAAGCGCCTCGGCCAGCTTGTTCTTGTCGGCCGAGCTAACTGGCTCGATCGCCATGCTGATGACCGTCTCGGGGAACTCGATCCGCTCCAGCAAGATCGGGTGCGCCTGGTCGCAGAGCGTGTCTCCCGTGACCGACTCCTTCAGGCCGACCACGCCGACAATATCGCCGGCCAGGGCCTGATCGATCTGCTCGCGGTCATCGGCGCGGATGTGGTAGAGCCTCGAACAGTTCTCCTTCTTGTTCCGGCCGGGGTTGAGCGGCCGAGTGTTCGACTTGAGGATGCCCGAGTAGACGCGGACGAACGACAGGTCGCCGTGCGCATCGTGCGTGATCTTGAAGACGAGGCCGGAGAAGGGGGCCTTCGGGTCGGGAGGACGCTCCAGCTCGTCGCCGCTCTTGGGGTGTTCCCCCTTGACCGGGGGGACTTCCAGGGGGCTCGGCAGATAGGAGACCACCGCATCGAGCAAGCGCTGCACGCCGACGTACTTGAAGCTCGACCCGCAGAGGACCGGCTGCGCCTTGCCCGTCAGGGTGGCGCGACGGAGGCCGGCCCGGATCATCTCGGGGGTCAAGGGCTCGCCTTCGAGCGCCATCATGTAGTGCTCGGCGAAAGTCTCGTCGAACTCGCTGAGCTGGTCGAGCATCGTTTCTCGCCAGTGGTCGAACGTATCGCGCAGCTCGTCGGGAATCGGTTTCTCGGTGATCGTCGAGCCGAGGTCTTCGGTCTGGTAGTAAAGGGCCTTCTGCTCGATCAGGTCGATGAGCCCCTGAAACTGGTCGGGGTTCCCCTCGGGGCCCGAGCCGATCGGGATCATCACCGGGATCGGGTGCCCGGCCAGACGGTCGCGGATCTCGTCGTAAACCCGCTCGAACTCGGCCCCGATGCGGTCCATCTTGTTGATGAAGCAGAGGCGGGGGACGTGGTACTTGTCGGCCTGCCGCCAGACGGTCTCGCTCTGGGCCTCAACCCCCTCAACCGCCGAGAAGACGACCACGGCGCCGTCGAGCACGCGGAGCGACCGCTCGACCTCGGCCGTGAAGTCGACGTGGCCCGGCGTGTCGATGATGTTGATCGTGATCGGCTCGCCCTGCGCGTCCTTCCACTTGCAGGAGATGGCGGCGGCGACGATCGTGATGCCGCGCTCGCGTTCTTCCTGCAGGTAGTCGGTGGTGGTGCTTCCCTTGTCCACATCTCCCATCCGGTGGATCTCACCGGTGTAGTAGAGGATGCGTTCGGTGGTGGTCGTCTTGCCGGCGTCGATGTGGGCGACGATGCCGATATTGCGAATCGAGGCCAGAGGGCTGGGTTGTCCGTCGCTGTCCATGATGGGCCGTCCTTCGGGGCAAGGCGATGCTGAGCGAAGCCGTCGGCTGCTGCAAAAAGGGGCAAGAGCAAGTCAAAACGACTCGCGAACAACCCGTCGGTCACGGGCCGGTTGACCGCAAAGGGCCAGCGGGTCGAAGCCGTTCCGACGGTCCGGATCGACCCGGCTCCCGCCAGGGGAGAGATGTTCCAGAATAGCCAACCACAACCCGTTCCGCCCAGGGGAGACACGCGCACGCCCTCGCAAAGCTCGGTACAATCCACGGAGTCACCGCCCCCTCACTGCCTTCTGTGCCTCATGCGAAACGCCTCTCGAAGCCAGCTCACAACCCCATGAACGAACGCTCTCCGGAAATGGCCGCGAGCCTCTGCCGGTCGTGCGTCTCGAAGCGAGACGTGGTGACGGGCAAAGGCTCGCGGTTTCTGCTCTGCGAACGTTCGCGGACCGATCCGAGCTTTCCGAAGTATCCGATGCAACCGGTCCTCTCCTGCCCCGGATTCGAACCCCGAATCGACCCTCCTGTCCGAGACTGACGCGGAGCGTCGCCAAGGTCCGACGAGCGAAGAAGACACCACGGCCGACGAACGTCCCGATCGCTCAGGCGGCGTCTCGCCGGGTGGTCTCGGTCGCCGAGGCCGCAGACGCGACGACGGACGAATCGCTCCGCGCCTCGGTTGTCGTCGTTGCAGGCGGGGGATTGGTCGGAGCGTTCCAGACGGGTGGATCGGTCTGGAACGATCGGCGAAGCGTCGAGCCAACCAGGGCCCGAGCCTGCCGGCCAACCAACCGTCGAGAGAGGCACGCCATCGCCCGGCCAATGCGGCCAACCTTTCGAACGGCCCGCTGGAACGATCCTGCCGACATCTCGGCGCGCAGGGCTCTGAGGGTCTGTTCCCGGGCGTCGACCTCGGCCCAGAGGTTGCCGATCCGACGATCGCGCCTGGCCACCTCGGATTCGAGCCAGAGGATGTATCGCTGCCGTTCCTGGAGGTGATCCGACAGGTTGCTCCGATGACTGTTGTCCCGGAATTCGACCCGAGAAACCTGGCGAATCAATGACGAGCGATTGAATGGGGCGAGCGCCTCGATGGTCGCCAGAATCTGGTCGGCCTGGTCGTCCCAGGTTGGCCAGGCCTCGGCGGTGGCCAGGGCGTTTTCCTGAAGGGTTCGGACCTGCTCCGGGTTGTCGGCGAATTCGCGGATGGCCTCGGCCAGACGGCTCCACGAGTTCATGGGCGTCAACCGGCAGTTATACCGATCGGCCATGTACTCCTCGGCCCCTTGCACGTCCCAGCAGACGGCCGTGCCGCCGGTGGCGAACATCTCCAGCGGAGGGCCGAACATGCCTTCGGCGTTCGACGCCTTGACCAGCACGTCGCTGTCGGCGTAGATCGAGGGCATCCGGTGGTAAGGCACCTGGACCTCAACCCCCTGGCAATGCGGGCCGATGATCGCGTGATCGACGGTCGCCCCAACCCAGCGGTAAGGCACCTTCAAACCTTCGAGCAGCCGGATTGTCTGGGCCACGTTTTTCCGAGGATCGAGCGGTGGCCCTTCGACCAGGAACCGGACCGGCTGGCGGCCTCGACCCGGGGGCACGCGGGGCATCTCTCGCCAGAGGGTCTTGTCCAGGCCGCTCAACACACAGAATGTCTGCTTCGGCTCGATCGTGTAGTGCCGCTCAATGTGCCGGCGCAGCCAGTGGGCCGTCGTAATGACGTTCATCTGGCTGGAGACCACCTCATCGAACTTCTGCTGCGCCTCCGAGTTCGGCTCGGCAAACTGCCCCTCGACGGCCTGCATGAACCAGGCGTAGTGGTCTGCGTCCAGATCGGCCATCCAGGGAATGCAGGCCCACCAGGTGGCCATCACCGTGTGATAATGCACTTGCCTGGCCTCGGGCAGCGAGACGATCCGGAAATGCCGACCATCCTGCTCGCTCAGGAACGGAATCGTCCCCTGGGCTTCCGTCGGAGGCAAGATCAGGTCAATCCCGTACCCGGCCTTGGCCAGGATCACCCCCCAGTTGAGCACGATATTGATGCCGCCGGAGATTCCGAGCAGCGGCAAAGCGATGCCGATTCGTCTCACAGCCATTGGCTTTGCCCCCGATCGCATGCCAGCTCGACGGCTTCCTCAAGCCGGCCATCCTCTCCCACAGCCAGCTCGTTGTTACCTGGATGGAGGGCGATATTCACCAGACCGTCATGCCCTTCGGCCCGAGCCCCGACCAGGGCCATCCGCCACCAGAGGTACAGGTCCTCGCCGTAGTGCAGGCGATGATCGATCCCCCCGGCCCGTTGAAACAGCGATTTCGAGAAGCAGACCCCGGAATTGCAGAAGAAATTCCCGAGTTTCCGGAGCGTCCCCGGAAGGTTCTCTGATTCGACCGTTCCCGGTCCGGCCAGCGGAGTGTTCCAGGGGAACCCTTCTCGCATCGTCCGGCCGAAGTCCTGGAAGACCTTCTTCGGGTAGTAGATCGTGTCGTCTCGCCAGGCAGTTCCCTGGCTCGTCAAGAAGTGGAAGAAATCCGGCTCCAGCCAGTCGTCCGAGTCGAGCACGCAGATCAGATCCCCCGAGGCCGAGCGGATGCCGACGTCCCTCGGGATCGTGGCCGAGCCGCAAGGCCGGGGAATCTCGATGGTTTTCACCCGGAAGCGGTGCTTCATCAGGTGGCCTTCGGCCAGCCGTAACGCTTCGAGCGTCTCGGGAGGGCTGCCGTTGCTGACGAAGACCACCTCGATCCACGGATACGACTGGTTGAAAATCGACGACGCCAGGCGGATCAGCTCGGTCGTTCGGTCATAGACCGGAACCACGATGCTGACCAGCGGTTCGGTCATCTCGTTCGGCACCGTCGCACCGGAGCCGGTCCTGGGACGATCACTGAGCGACCTCAGCCAGTGGCCGAGCAAGACGCTCGAGAGCTGCTCCTCGCCACGATACAGGTAGAGCGAGGTCCGGGAAAGCCCCTCACAGTCACACCGAAAGAACCGCCCCTCGTGAAAGAGAAAGGCCGGTCGGCTCGGGTCGCGACGGGTAAGCAGCGCGATCGGTTCATTGCCGAGGACAAACCCGGCAGGCCCAACCCCGGCCTTGGCCTCCGAGGTCGTTTCTGCCGGGGCCGGCTCCACCTCGATCTGAGGAACGTCGGCCAGGGCTGTCCTGACGGATTCGGCAAAGACCTCGTCCGATCGGGACGAAAGCGTGACCCGCAGACCTGAGCCTCCCGAGGCGAACCGCATGAGGGCATCGAGAAAGGCAGGCGTGTCGTCGTTCTCATCCACGAAGGCTGAAATCAGGCCTTGCGAACACGACCCGATCACCTCGGAATCCTCGGCCGGCGCGAAGGGCCAGTCGAGCCGACCTTGCTCAAAGACGATCCGGTGTCCCTCGGTTCGGAAGGCGCACGGGTCGGCCGTCACCCGACGGCTCGGCCGAATCGCCGCGACCTCGTCGTTCAGGGCCCTTGAGCCGAGCACCAGTGCGCCGACGCACCCGGCCACGGCTTCGGCCGAATACGGACGAACCTCGGCAAAGAGGCGAGACGCATCAGGACTGTTGCTAATGCATTCAATCTTGTACTGCTCAACGGTCGCTGCCAGCACTTCGAGCGCGGCGGTCAGATCGGCCCGGTGCGACGGGCGATCGACCGAGAAGTCCGGCGGGAGGACCAGCGCGAGCTTCGGCCTCCAACGATTGTGAACGCGCGGATTGGTTTCATGGACCAGCCGCACGGCGGCCTGCCGGTCAAAAAATGAGCCGAAGAACTCGTCCCAGAGGGCGGTTGCCTCGGCGGTGTTGGCTGCGATCGCCGGTCGGAGAGGAAAGCCCGAAACGAGAGTGGCCTCGGGACGATGCACACGAATAGGCTGTTCACGGCCGATCTTCGCCGCTGCCAACGCTCCCATGATCCGGCTCCTCCGTGAGCAAATCGCGCTCGATCCTGCCGGCAGTGTCTCATGACAGAACACACCGGCCCAATCGAGAGAGGCAGCGGCGGACTATACTTCGAGTCCCAGACAGGGGCAACGCCAATCGCAACGTCGCTGGCGTTGCCCCGGCGTTCTCTGGCGTCACCATGGCGAGCGAAAGGATTCTCACATCTCTCCATGAAACAACTGGATCGCCTCGAAACGCATCGCACGTTCTCGACGTGACCTCGATTCGCTTCGGTGGCCAGGATCCGTTTCAGGTCCCCAGCGCCCGTTCGACGGCCGAGAGGATCTCGCCCATCGTCTCGAACCCGGCCAGGAGCGACTGGCGTTGCTCGTCCTGCAGCCAGGCGCGGACCTTCTTCTCGGCCGAGATGACCGTCGAGTGATTCCGGCCGCCAAAGTAGCGACCGATCTCGCTGTAGGCCGCTCCGGTATGCTTGCGGGCCAGGTACATGGCCATCATTCGGGGGTGGGTCACGGCTCGGGAGCGGCCGTCGGACTTCAGGGCATCGGGCGGCAGGTCGAACAAGGAGGCCACGGCCCGCTCGATGTCGCGCAGCGCCACCGCCTGCGCCGTGTGTCGGATCGTGTCGCGCAGGGCCGATTTCGCCAGGTTCAGGTCGAGCCGCTTGCCGGTCAGGGTGGCGTGGGCGAGAACGCTGTGCAAGGCCCCTTCCAGCTCTCGGACGCTCGTGCGCAGGTGTTCGGCGATATACGAGGCCACCGCCTCGGGCAATTCGACCCCGCGAGCCGCGGCCTTCGCCTTGAGAATCGCACGCCGGGTGGTCGGATCAGGAGCGTCGAGCTTCACGACCATGCCACCGAGCAACCGGGTGGCCAGCTCGTCGGAGAGCTTCGGAATAAGCCTCGGGTGCTGATCGCTGGCCAGCACCACGGCCGCCCCGGCGGCGATCAGGGCGTCGAAGGTGTGTTGAAACTCGTCTTGCGTCGCCCGCTTTGAGGTCAGGAAGTGCACATCATCGAGAATCAACAGCTCTGCGCTCCGGTATCGTGAGCGAAACCCGTTGAGCGTCCCGGCTCGCATCGCTTCGAGGAAGCTGTTGGTAAACGCCTCGGCCGTCTGATGAATGACCCTCATGCCAGGGTGTCGCCGTGCGATCGTCTCGGCCAGGCCTTCCAGCAGGTGCGTCTTCCCCAGGCCGATGCCGCCGTGAATCACCAGCGGATTGAACGCCGAACCGGGCGACTCGGCCATCTCGATACACGCGGCCAGAGCCAGGCGGCTGCCGGGACCGGGCACGAACTGATCGAGCCGTCGAGGGGCTCTCGCCCGTCGCGAGCGGGGATGATCGACCGGCGGCCTCGGCGCGGGTTGATCCACGGGGGCCGCGGGAGACGAGGTCGGTAGCGGCACCGACGGCCCTCGCCTCCGATCGTCCGGCTTCGAGCGATCGGGAGGCCCAGGGGCGACCTCGTCCACGCTCGGCTCCAGCTCATCGGCCACCTCGAAGGCCAGATCCAGCCGACGGCCGGCGATCTGTTCTCCCACGGCCGACAGCTCGCGGGCGTACTTCCCTCGGATCCAATCCCGGAAAAACCGATTCGGAACGCCGACGGTCAGGCAGTCGCCCTCGACGCCGAGCCGGACCTCGTCGCCGAACCAGAGCCCAAAGCGAGACTCGCCGACTCGCTCGGCCACCGCCGCCCGCAGGGCCGGCTCATGCTCGAACCGCCGATCGACCATGATCGACCTCTCCCCCTTCATCCGCGAGAGCATCACGCGCCGGAACTTCCTGGAACGACCGATCGGCCGACGCGTGACGATCACCAACCAATGATCGCCATCGGCACGCCCGATCTTCAGGACGGCACGACGAACCTAGGGGGATATGCGCCCGGATCCCCTCGAAGTCAATCGGCTTCGAGGGGCGCTGGCGCCACCTGGCGCGAATAGGAAGTCGAGCGCTCGCGCCGACTTACGGCAAGGCCTCCGGCGCGGTCCGGCTGGCGCGATCCGGGCGCCCTCACGGCCGTTCGGCCGGGCCAGGGGCCATCCTGAGCGTTTCCTTGTGCGAGTCTCCGGAAGCGGCCAGCGCCAGCGCCCTCGCCCGCTCATATTCCTGCTGGCGCTGGACCAGGCGTTCCACTCTCCAGACCGGTTGCGGTTTGGTCTCCGACCGATCTCCCAGGATGATCGTCAACAGAAACACCACGAACAGGCTCAAATGCAACCGGACGTCCAGGAGCCATGCAAACCAAAGGGCCATCGGATCTCCCTCCTTCGTAGCTCTTGCGGCTTCGCGCGAGCCGAGCAGACGGACGGCGATCCCGGCCCCTTCCGCCTCGATCGCGGGAGGAGGGTGTCTTCAGCATCGAACCGGGCAACGCCGCATCGCGTCACGGTGACTGGAATTCACCGTACGGCGCGCCCGGCCATCGGTCTTCTGTTTTTTTTGGCGATTTTCCAACGTAGCGGATGTTCGTGATCCGGCATCCCTTCGGGCTTAATTGTCCATCGCGCAGAAACCCCCGCCGCAGCCCATCGCTCCGCAACCACCCGCGGGCATCGGCGCGTCGCAGACGGGAAGCGAGGAGGAGGCCGAGCCGCTCGACCGGGCCGAGGCCGGAACGCTGAACTGCTTCGTCAATTCCGAGGCGCCGCACGACGGGCATTTCGGCGTGTCGGACGCCGAGCGGACAAGCGCCTCGAAGTCTCGATCGCAGGCATCGCAGTGATATTCGTACAGAGGCATGGTCGTCAAACGCTCCGGCCGGATCGTTAAGTGAGGTTCCGCGTTGCTGGCGGGATCGGCCCGATCAATCCGAGCAGGGGGTCGGTCGTCGGATCGGTGGGCATGCCGGTATTATAGGGGCCGACGTTGCCGGGCCGTCAACGCAAAGGCTCTCCCCGGCGGCTTCCCTTCGCCTCGGTCGAGGAGACGACGCCAGATGACTCCCCTTCGCCCCCTCGCTCGCGACGAGGTCCGAAGCATCGACGCGCGGGCCGCCGATGAGCTGGGCCTCCCCACCCTCGTCTTGATGGAAAACGCCGGCCGAGGGGCCGCCGAATGCCTTCGAGTCGCCGCCGGCCCCGAGCCGAAGCGCGTGCTGATCCTTTGCGGCTCGGGCAACAACGGCGGCGATGGCGCGGTCGTCGCCCGGCATCTCGACGCCTGGGGATGGCCGGTCCGGGTTCGCTGGACCGTCTTGGCCGATCAGCTTCGCGGCGACCCCGCCACCCAGCACGCCATCCTCGACCGGGCCGGGTTTGATCAACGCTCACTGACCGACGCAAACGACCTCGACCCCCAGCTCTCCTGGGCCGATTGGGTCGTCGATGGCCTGCTCGGCACCGGCCTGACCCGAGCCGTCGAAGGGTCGCTCCGCGATGTGATCGAGGCCGTCAACGCCTCGGGCAAACCGGTGCTCGCGCTCGACCTGCCCTCGGGCCTCGACTGCGACACCGGCCGGCCGCTCGGGGTGGCCATCCGAGCCCGTTGCACCACCAGCTTCGTGGCCCGCAAACGCGGCTTCGACGCGCCGGGCGCTTCCGATTGGACCGGGGCCGTTCAGGTCGTCGAGATCGGCGTGCCCGGCCTGCTGCTCGATCCGTTCCGCTCCCGGATCTGATCAAGCACCCGAGCGATCGCCGGATGCAACGATCGCCCCGACTCGCTCGATGATTCGACCGACTGCCGGAGCGCTCGTCCCAGGGCCGCCGCCCGATCCTGCACGGCCGGAGCCACCCGAGACGGTCTCGGCAGGGCCGTTCTCAGGTCGTCTACCGCCTGTCGAGCGGCGGCTACGATCGGCTCAGGGTCCACCACCGCCGCGATCCTCTCACCGAGATCCGGCTCCGTCCCCCCATTGGTGAGCGTGACAATCACCGGTTCCTTGGCCCCGGCCGATTCGACGATCACCTCATACGTCCCCGGGATGCCGTTGGCGATGGCCTGCACCTGGGCAACCCCCTCGGTATTGACCCGCGCCGGGTTCCCGACCAGCACCGCCGAAGCCCCTTCCGCGGGTGCCCGGAAGACAACCTGGCCCCCTTCGAGCGATCCCCCAACGTCGGAAGCGAGTCGCACGACGAGCGGCGCGGTGAAGGGTTGGCCCGGCATCGCCTCCTGGCCGCTTCCCGACTCGACGAGCAGGGAAAAGGGGATCGACTCGACGGCTCCCAGGTCGGTCGACTCGGCCGAGCGGGCGGTCCCTCGCAGGTCGGTCTGGAAGGCCGCGTTGTAGAGTCCCGCCCCAATGGCCGGGCTCCCCGGCAAGGGAGGGCGGACCAGCAGCGAACCGCCGTACAGCCCGAGCGGCCCCAGCATCGGATCGACACCCGGCATCGAAACCGCGCCGGTCGTCTTCCCCGAAACCTTGCCGACCAGATTCGGCCCCTTGAACTCGAACGGCCCGAACCGCACAAACACGTCATCCACGACATTGTCGGCGACGATCGACGAGGTGATCGACGACGGCTCGATCCGGGGGCGCGTGACGTTGCTGTAGACGGCTCCCCCTTGCTGATTGGCGAGGTTGTCGGTCAGGGTGCTGCCGTTGATGTGAAGGATGGAGGTGTTATACACTGCCCCACCGCGGCCGATCGGCACCCGGCCGGGAGCCAGCACGAAGGCCTCGGCCGAGTTCTCGGCCAGGAGGCTCGTGTTGATGCTCGTCCAGCCCGAGTTCCAGATCGCTCCCCCTTCTCGGTTCGTGGAATTTCCGGTCACCGAGCTGGTCGAAAGCGTCAGGCTGTTCGCGTTGAAGATCGCTCCTCCTCGGCCGATCCCAGCCGGGCCGAGGCCGATCGTCCGCTCCCCCGCGGCCACATTGTCCCGGATGGACGACGAGCCGATCGAGAGAACCCCCGTGTTGTAGATTCCCCCTCCCTTCGCTCCGGCCACGTTCCCCGAAACGTCGCTGAACAGCAGGTTCAGTTCCCCATCGTTCAGGATGCCGCCGCCGAACTGCGCCTGACCGCCCGAGAACGCCAGGTGCTTGACCGTCACCGTGGCCGTCTCGCCGACGGTCAGGAGCCGGAATTCCGGCGTCTCCGGTACGCTGCTTCGGACAATCGCCACCTGCGACCCCTCGGGACCGGCCAGCTCGACCTCACCGATCAAGCTCGGCAAGGCGCTGTTGAGGACAATCGGCCCCGGAACTTCCGGCGCAATGTTAATGATGTGCGCCTCACGAGGCACCCGGTTCGCCTGCTCAATCGCATCCCGGAGCGTCCCCGGCCCGGTATCGGCGGCGCTCGTCACCATGAACGTCGCCATCACGACCCGAGGCTCCAGCGATTCGATCGCTCCGACCAGCGCCGTCTTCCTGCGAGCCGCCTTGCCCGGACGCCCGACGACCGCCCCGCCTCGCTTCCATCCGATCGCAGTCATCCGAAGCACCCCGCTTCCGGCCTGTCCGTGCCCCAAGCCCTTCCCGACCCCTCACCCGCCGCGCCGATTTGGGTGTTCCCCTTCGGCTTCGATCTCCGAAGGCAGACGCCCGGCAAGGGGTCCGGCTCATCTCGGATCTTCGGCCCGCTCCCTCGTCCGAATTGAATGATTCTTCGGATTGCGCGGATTCTTCCGAGCCAAGCCCATCTGCGGCGCTCCATCTTGATTCCCAGATCACGTCATCGGAGAGAAATGAATTGATGCAGGGTTACCGCCCTCGGTACAGTGACGCTTCGGCATCGAGCCGTTCACGTCGATTGTTCAATCCTCCCGTTCTGTCGAGGATGCTCCGATGATTCCATCGAACTTGCGGCCCTTGTGCGCAGTCATGACCCTGGCCTTCCTGCCCGGGATCGCCTCGGCCCAGTTCGGCGGCGGGGGCCTCGGGCCGTTGGGCGGCGGCATGATGCAGGGCCAGGAGCCCCCGGAACTTTCGGAACGGATGGTCGAGGTCGAATCGTCAACCGGCAAGCGCGTGTCCGGCCCGCTTCGACTCGGCCCCATTGCCATCGACAGCGACTTCGGCCGCTACGAGATCCCCCCGGAGAAGCTCCGCGCCCTCCGCTTCGACATCCCGGAGGGGAATCCTTCCATGAACATGAACGTGATGGTGGTGAGCGGCGTCTGGACCATGACGGTCCCCGGCGCGGTCGTCGCCAAATCGGGCGAGGAACTTGCCGGACCGCTCCACCTGTTCGCCCCCTTGAAGATGACCACGAACCTCGGCCCGTTGATTCTCGACCCCTACAAGCTCCGGTCCATCACCTTCCTCCCGGATGATCCCGGGAACGACGACGCCGAGGACCCAGATACCGAGGACGAAGACCGAGAGGATACCGAGGACGAAGACCGAGAGGATACCGAGGACGAAGACACGCCCGAGCCGAACCCCTGACCCGGCAAGCCCCGACCTCAGGCCGGGAACACCTCGAACGGGTGGACGATGCGAACCCCTTCGATCTGCCGGCCATGCTGGAAGTCCTCGGTGGAGAGAACCGTTGCGCCGTGCTCCTTGGCGGCAGCCCAGACCAGGGCATCCCAGAACGAGAAGCCATGCCGGGGGATGGCGTCGGGGGCACGGAGCGTCATCGAGGCGGTCAAGGGCACGACCTTTCCAATCATCAGCAACCGCCTCAGGATCGTTGGAACTTCAGGCGGGGCCAGCGGCTGCTCCCGGCGTCGGCTCATCAAGACATTACTGAACTCGTTGAACACCTGGGCACTCATCATCAGTCGTCCTTGCTCCGAAAGTGCCGCGAGAAGTTCAATGGCCTGGTTGTGCTTCGCGAGGTCACTTGGATCATACGCGTAAACAACCACATTGGTATCAACCATCACCGGTGCAGGGTCATCGGTTCCGCTCATTCAGTTCCTCCCGGGTCGGGTAGGGAGCCCCCCCCAGATCAATCCCCCGCCTCATGTCGGCAAAGGCTTCCTGACGCAGGGCTTCGCGTTCCTCGGGAGCGATTGAGGCCTCGTCCAGGAACGTCACCAGCACCCGAGCCCCTGCCGAGACTCCGGCCGGACGTTCCGATAGCTCGATCACACCATCGCGATAGGTCCCCGAGATCGTCGTCAAGTGTGCCATCTGTCGACCCTCGTCGCACAAACCGAATTCGACCGTTGATTCATTGGATCGAAATGACTCGATTACGGGCAAATCCAGGAGAATCGCCCCGCACCACTCACCCCCGGATCGGCCGCAAGGCCCGGATCGCGTAGCGGCCAAACCGGCGCAGGAGCAAGCCGTTGACCGTCCCCTGGGTCACGCCGGACGAGAGACGAGAGAGCACGCCTCGGGCAACCTGGCTGTGGATCAGGTCGTGCATCTGATCGAACGAGGCGTCGGCGGCCTGGTCGGTGAATTCCTCCAGGCGGGCGGCGACAAACGTGTTGCCGAAGACGTGTGCGGTGATCTTGATGGTCGACCAGTTGTCGGCCCGCAGGTGGTAGAGCCGGCAAAGACTGCCGATTAGTTGATAAGCGTTGGCGACCACGATCAACCCATCCAGGAATCCGCTCGGCACAATCGCCGTCTTCACCCCGACGGCCACGGCCTGGCGTTTCACGAGCGTTCGGGCCATCTCGTCCAGCGGTTCGAGGAAGCGGGCCTCGAACTCGCGGACCCAGTCGTCATCGGTCGCCGCGTCGTGCGAGAGCAGGCGGGTCCGCTGAATGAGCAATCGTTGGGCCGCTTCGGGTCCGGCAATCGACACCAGAACGCGCGTGTGGCGAGGGTCGGTCGGATAGCCTTCCAGAAATGTGAGCAACTGACGCTTGGCGATTGCCCGATTGCGGCGGGCCTGAGCCTGGACCGACCGGCGATGACTCAGCGAATCGGCCCGATCGACCCGCACCCCCGGCGAGATCGGCAGCGTGAAGTACTTCCAGATCAGGCCGACTGCCGCGATGGCAAACATTCCCACCAAAACCGCCGCCACCCCGTAGCCAATCGCCTGCACCACCGGCGGCCAGACCGCCAGCGCCGCCAGGAAGCTCGCCGCCTGCGAGGCCACGACCAGCAGGAGCACCGCCGTCACCAGCACGACGATCAAGGCCCCGGTCCCGCGATCCACCCAGGGGCGATCGCGTTCCTCAAGGATCGGCTCATCGTCGTCGATTGGCGGCAGATCTTCGAGGAACATCCGGGGCGGGCCGACCCTCGACTCATCGAGCACGGGAACCGGAATGCCCGAGTCAACCGGGCGCGAACGCCGCTCCCTGGCGGGTTCCAGCTCGGGGGTCGGTGTGGAGGTCGGCTCCGACCGCGTCTCGGGCGCAGGGCCGGGTCCGCGCTCCTGCTCCTCGCCGCCGGGAATCCCGGAGGATGGGCCGTAGCCCGAGGGATGACTCATGGCGGGCTCCTTCTCAAGAGAGGAGACAATCTCATCCTTTGATTCGATTCAGAATGTCTTATTTCAGATCAAGCAAAAACCGCGTCAACCGATCGAGATTGATCTGAGGAGGCACCCGCACCCGAGCACGAGGCAACGAAGGCTCAGGCCGAGGGAACCGGAAGCGGCCCGGCTCGAAGTGGTCGGGCCACTGGTCCGGGAGCCGCGAGACGGTGGCCTGCACCTCCCCCTTCGGCGAGTTGTAGCGGAGCGTATCGGCCGGGTCGCCCGGCTGGGTCCAGGTGGAGTGGACGGCCGCAACGATCAGGTGCTCCACCGTCAGATGCTTTCTCGCCTGGTGCGGCCGGATGATCGGCCGGGTCAGTTGCGTCAGGAGGTCGAGCAGCCGGTCGCGGTCGTCCCGGACCACCCGATCGGCCTTGGTGGCAACGAACACAATTCGACGCACATGAGCATACTTCGCTTGAAACAGAGACAGGGTCCACAGCCCCCAGTCCACGACCTGCTGCGCGGGGGTGAACCCTGGATCGACGGCGGCCAGCACCTGTTCCAGGAACGCCCGATAGGCGTTGACCATCCCGTGCCCGCCTTCGAGCAGGACCGTCACATCAACCAGCACCACCAGATCATCGCACCGACTCAAGGCGTTGGCGAACGGCAAGACAACTGCCTCGCGATAGCGGGCGTACCGCCCGGCAAAGGTCGATGCCAGGGCGGGGGATCGCTCCCGAACCGCCGGGGGCAGCGGGGCGAATTCCTCCGACCGAGCCAGCCCGCACATGCCGCGATCGGCCTTCAAGGCAATCCAATCGGCCTCGGTCGCCGGGCGGTCGGGGCCGAGCTTCGCGTCGAGCGAGACGCCTTCGGGGTCGAGCACGAAGCTTGACGGCGAGATGAACGGCATGAACCGCGTGTGCAAGGTGGCCAGCACGGTTCGGTAGGCGGCCAGGATGTCGGGCTCGGTCGCGCCGGGCCGCTCGGCCGTTTCAAGGTATGGCCGGGCGATGCGGGCAAACTCGGCCTCGTTGCGCAAGACACCCAGTACGGCATCGCTCCAGGCGTCGAAGGTGGGGTGCGAGGCGATCACCATGTCCGCCAGGCGTTCGCCCGGCAGATCGACGAGCGACAGGTCAGTCGTCCACCAGCTCCCTTTCCCAACGACCAGCTCGGCCCGGTACTCGTTCAGGCGGTCGGTCTTGGCGGGCCAGTCGGAGTCGATCAGGCGGTTGTAGTGGTCGTCGACGTCGAACCGCTCGACGCAAAGGGCAGGGGGGAGTTCGCCCAGCAGGGTCATCTCGGGCGCATCGGGTCCGGACCCAAGGGGAAAACGGTCAGGATCATGATTGCGCAGGTGCGCTATCAAAGAGGTCAATAGGACCGTCTTGCCACTGTAAAAGAGGCCGACCAGGCCGACCGATCGGCGGGATCGAAGCGGTTGTCGTCGGAATGGGTTGAGGATCATGAGCAGACTCGGCCGGGGAATGATCCCCAGAACACACCAGCACGGAAGTGGCCCAAAGGCCCAAACTCAACCGCCGCTCCAACGGCTCGGCCGCCGGGAAATGGCTGGCTCAGTAAAGGTTCTCCTCGATCTTCTCGACGACCGAGTCGTTATGGAAGACCACCGTGATCATTCGCTTGCCGTTCGACCACCGGACGGTCCTGCGCACGTCCTCGCGCGGCTGGCCGTCGTGGTCGGAGACGGTTCCCGAGGAGTTCGACACGCGCCGGCCGAGATTCTCCCACTTCCGGTACTGACCGTTCTCGTCAACGATCATCCCCTGCTCGCCGATCACCTCGCCCGAGCCGAGCATGTCGTGGACCTCCCAGGAGGACATCCCCGGCCTGATCTTTGTGTAGGTCTCGCGAGTCACGGGCGAGTTCGGACGCTCGACGGGAGCAATCACCGCGGTTGCCGTCTCGTTCGAGGGTCGGAAGACGAACCAGGTGCAAAGCCCCCCGATTGCGAGCCCCAGCGCCAGCCCCCGAGCGAACGACCGGCCGCTGCCGCCCCCCAGAGCCCCCGGCTTCTGACCCATCACATCATCATCGGTCGACAAGTCAGCCTTCATTGCCATCGGCCTCCCTCGGGATCGTGTCCGCACCTGGCGACGGTGTGATCGTTGATGTCCAGGAATGCTTATTCGCTCGATCCGGGAGATTCTTGCAACCTTTTTTCGGTTCGGAGGGAGGGGAGATGTCGCCTGATGGCTCGGGGCGTCAGGCCGGGGCCGGAAGGTGGGATCGCCAGAAGTTGAGCATATCGGCCAGCGTCTGCTCACTGGTCCAGCGCGGTTCCCAGCCGGTATCGGCGTGGAGCTTCGAGGCGTCTGCCAGGAGCAAGGGCTGATCAACCGGCCGAACGCGAGCGGGATCGACCACCACCTCAACCGGCCGATCGGCCAGCCCTCGAAGGATGTCGAGCAAGTGGGCGAGCGACTCGTTGCGGCCGGTGCCGATGTTGTACACCTCGCCCGGTCGGCCCGATTCGGCCAGCAGGCGATAGGCGCGGACGATGTCGCGGACGTCGGTGAAGTCACGGACGACCTGAAGGTTGCCGACCTCGATCCGAGGGCGATCGCCGCGCTCGACCTCGGCCACCTGGCGGGCGAAGCTGCTCAGGACGTAGCGGTCTTCCTGCCTCGGCCCGGCATGGTTGAACGGCCGAGCGATCACCACCGGCGTGCCGTGCGCCAGCCAGTGCTGGATGCCGAGCAGGTCGGCCGCCGCCTTGCTCGCCGCGTAAGGGTTGTTCGGCCGCAAGGGGCAGCGTTCGGTGACGGGCAGATCCTCGGGGCTCGGGTTGCCGTAGGAGACGCCAGACCCGACCAGCACGACCCGGGGCTTCTCGTCCAGTTCGGCCTGCCGGATCGCTTCGAGCAAGGTGAGGGTGCCGCCGAGGTTCAGGTCCCAGGTCGCCCTCGGGTCGTCGAAGCTGGCGTGCGGATTGGCCTGCGCGGCCAGGTGGTAGATCGCCTCCGGACGCTTCCGGGTCAGCATCCGGGCGAGCGAGCCGACCGAGTCGGCCAGCAGGTCGAACGTTTCGAGCCGGACGGCCTCGGCCAGATGGGCGGTCGAGTCCGGCCATCGTCCCGAGGCCGACAGGCCGACGACCGCGTCCCCTTGGTCCAGCAAGTGCTCGGCCAGATGGCCGCCGACAAAGCCGGTGATGCCGGAAATCAGCGCTCGCATGGCCGGTTCTCCCCTCGACTCCCTTCGAATCACCCTGCTCCCGACGAGCCGTTGCCAAAGGGTAATCGTCTCGGTCGAACCGGACAAGGCATGAAGGTCGAGGGGCGGCCAGGCCCGCCCCCCATTCGTCCAACAACAGCCGAGGCATTACTCACGGTCGGGCTCGCCGTCGGCGTCAAGGTCGTCGATGTGATCGCTCGCCTCGGCCGGGCCGACCCCATCGTTGAGGAGGTGGTCTGGTCGAGGGGTGGGTCGGGCGTCGTCGGCGTCGGCGTCGCCATCAAGGGGGCCCTCGGCGATCGCCTCGCCCACGGCCTCATCGAGGATCTCGTCACCGTTCGAGCCGTTCAGTTCCTCCTCGGGCAGCTTGGCGAGCGAGCCGACCGAGTCTCCTTCCTCGATCCGGATCAGGCGGACCCCCTGGGTATTTCGGCCGATCATGCTGATGTCGGCCACGCGAGTCCGGATGATGTTGCCGCCGACGGTGGTCATCATGACCTCGTCCTCGTCGGTGACCTTGGCAATGGCGACGACCGGGCCGTTGCGCTCGGTGGTCTTGATATCAATGAGCCCCTTGCCGCCACGGTTCTGAGAGCGGTACTCGGTCAACGCGGTCCGCTTGCCGTAGCCGTTGTTGCAGACGGTCAACAGGCTGGCCGGGTCGTCCTGGCCGTTGGCGACGATCATGCTGACGACCTCGTCGTCCCCTTCGAGCTTGATGCCGCGGACGCCGTGAGCGGTGCGGCCCATGCTCCGGGCGTCGGACTCGTCGAAGCGAATCGCCATGCCCTCCTTCGTGGAGATCAAGACATGATCGCCCGCCTTCACCCGGCCGACGGCGATCAGCTCGTCGCCGTCGTCGAGGCCCAGGGCGATGATCCCGCGCCCGAGCGGCCGCTTGTAGGCGGTCAGGGGGGTCTTCTTCACCGTGCCGCGACGGGTGCACATCATCAGATATTCGTCTTCGGCGAACTCTCGGACGGGGAGGAAGCCGGTGATGCGTTCCCCCTCGTCGAGCTGCAGGAGGTTGACCACGGCGCGGCCGGCGGCGGTCCGGCTGACCTCGGGCACGTCGTAGACCTTCAACCAGTAGACCTTCCCCTGGTCGGTGAAGAAGAGGATGTAGTCATGGGTCAAGGCAACGAACATATGCTCGAGGAAGTCGCCTTCGCGGGTGCTCGTGGCCGAGATCCCCCGGCCGCCTCGGCCTTGCGCCCGGTAGGTGCTGGGGGGCAGGCGCTTGATGTAGCCGGCGTTGGTGATGGTGACGACCATGTACTCTTCGCGGATCAGGGCTTCCTTGTCGAAGTCCCCGAGTTCCTCGCTGGAGAGTTCCGAGCGGCGAGCGTTGGCGTACTTCTGCTTGAGCTCGCGGAGGTCGGCGCGGATGAGGTCGTAGATCAGGCGTTCGTCGGCGAGAATGGCCTCGTAGCGGTTGATGTCCTCGCGGAGCTTCCGGTACTCGTCGGCCAGCTTGTCGGCCTCCAGGCCGGTGAGCTGCTGGAGCCTCATGGCGAGGATCGCGTCGGCCTGGTTGCGGGTCAGGGGGCCGGTGGCCTGGGCGTCGGGGTTGTCGAGGGCGCGGCGGAGAATCTGGTCGGAGACTTCCAGGCCCATCAGGCGGGCGCGGGCCTCGCTCGGGTTGGCCGACGAGCGGATGACCCGGATCACCTCGTCAATATAATGAAGGGCGATGAGCAAGCCTTCGACCACGTGCGCCCGCTGCCGAGCCTGGCGGAGCTGATACTGGGTCCGGCGGCGGATGACGACGACCCGGTGTTCGAGGAACAGCCGGAGCATCTCCTTCAGGGGCAAGGTCCGAGGCCGGCCATCGACCAGCGCCAGCATGATGACGCTGAAGGTGTCCTGAAGCGGCGAATACCGGAACAACTGGTTGAGGACGACGTTCGGGTCTTCCCCGCGCTTGACCGTCACCACCACCCGGACCGGCTGCTTGCGGTCGCTGTGGTCGTCGACGCCGGAGACGCCGGTGATCCGGGCGTTGTTGACCAGATCGGCCAGCTTCTTCAGGAGCATTTCCTTGGTGAGCTGGTACGGGATCTCGGTGAAAATGATCTGGCTGCGGCCGTCGCGGAGTTCCTCGATCTCGTACTTGGCCCGGAGGGTGATGCGGCCTCGGCCGGTCCGATACGCCTCCATGATCCCCCAGCGGCCGCAGATGGTGCCGCCGGTCGGGAAGTCGGGGCCAGGGAGGTGCTCCATCAAGCCGGCGAGGTCGATCTCGGGGTCGTCGATCATCGCCACGAGGGCATCGCAGACCTCGCCCAGGTTGTGGGGCGGGATGCTCGTGGCCATGCCGACGGCGATGCCGCCCGATCCGTTGACCAGGAGGTTCGGGAACTTCGAGGGGAGGACGCGAGGCTCGGAGAACTTCTCGTCGTAGTTCGGCTGGAAGTCGACCGTGTCGAGCTGGATGTCTTCGAGCATCTCGGCGGCGACGGGGCTGAGCTTCGCCTCGGTGTACCGCATGGCGGCCGGGGGCAGGCCGTGGATCGAGCCGAAGTTCCCCTGACCGGTGACAAGCAGGTGCCTCATGTTCCACCACTGGGCCATGCGGGCCAGGGTGGGGTAGATCGAGTTGTCGCCGTGCGGGTGGTAGCGCTTCATCGTCTCGCCGACGATGCCCGCGCACTTGCTCGTGCCGCCCCCGGGGGAGAGGCCGAGGTCGCGCATCGCCACCAGGATCCGGCGCTGCGAGGGCTTCAGGCCGTCGCGGACGTCGGGCAAGGCCCGGCTGACGATGACCGACATCGCGTAGTTGAGGTAGCTCTCCTTGAGCTCGTCCTCGATGTTCAGCGGCGGGGTCGGCAGGTGCCCTTCGGTCGGCGATGCGGTGCTCACGGTTGGTACGATCCCTCAACCCGTCGGGGCGATCCGGGGCCAGCGATCTGGAGCCCTGGCGTGGTGAACAAGAGTGAAGGCCCATTGTACCCGAAATCCTTGGCGTCCACAACGCTGAGTCGGCCCGCTGCCAAGGGGTTACGTCGGGTTTGAAGGGAGGGGAGGGGAGGTTTTGAGCCACGGATGAAACACGGATGGAACACGGATGAGAGGGAACGGCGAAATGGGGAACGGTTGGGTGGGTTGAGATTCGGGAGGAACGGGTTCGTTTCGTCACGGCGCGTTCGGGGGGAATGGGTTCGTTTCGTCATGGTGCGTTTGGTGGGAATGGGTTCGTTTCGTGTGTTGAACTTCGGGGCATGGGTTCGTTTCGAAGGGCAAACTCGGGAGCGATGGGTTCGTTTCGCAACGCGAGGAATGAAATACGTAACCATTTGCAACAACAAGGCTTTGAACGACCAACCTCCCTCAACGGTTGGCTCGCCATCCGGCTGACCGAAGGGGGGTTATCCCTCAACGAGCTGTTCGGGTGCGCCGATTGGTGCGCTGTTCGGTGCGCCCGTTGGTGGCTGTTTGGTGCGCTTCGGGTGCGCCCCTCGGTGCGCTCTGGGTACGCCCCTCGGTGCGCTGAGGCGGGAGCAGGGGAGTATGATCTCAGGTTGCCAAAGAGGACGCCCCGAGCCGACCGCTCAGGGAAGGGGGAAACGAGATCGGCAGATCCTCCATGACAACATCATCGAAAACGGAGGCCGCGGCAGTCACTCAAAATGGGATTTTGGCATGGTCTCGGGAGAAGGCTGATAAGCATGGCCCCCCGGTTGCCGGGTGACCCCGGTTGCTCAACGTCGAGTGTGACCGCTCTGATCCTCGAAGTGACGCCGGCCTGTCTCAGTGACCTCCCAGATTCCTCGGGGGCTCGACCGGCTCAGCAGGCCCTTCTTCACCATCGTATTCCGGGCCCACTGTGCGGTATTGCGCCAGCGAGGTTGTCCGGGCGTTGACATCAGACTCTGCTGATCGACCTCCTGGAAACGATCCCTCATTTGTTGGCCGACACCGTCCAGCACCCGGTGCATCGGCGCCCGGCCCCCTAACCCGATGAGGACCTCCAGGATGGGGAGAACGAAGGCCTCCTCGGGTGTACGAAGCCCCTGGTCAAGTCGCTGACCTTGCAGAGTCCCCGCTGCTTCCCGAGAGCCGTGTGTAAGGAGATGGCGTTGCTCCATCTCACCGGCAGGTTCGAGAACGAACCGCTCGACCAGTGCGAAAATCGACCTTGATCGGAAGTCCAGAAATTCCCCAAACTTCCGATCCCAGCCAGGGTCCGAACTCAGTTCGGGCGGGACCAAGTGGTCGATCAGCGAGTCCTCCAGCTCGGAGTTGGACTTCTTCAGTTCCCCAAGGTATGCATGCGGCGGGCGCTTCCCTACGCGGAGGTTGAGGTTCTTTGGGATCAGCGTACGGTTGACAACGCAATCGACCATTTGCAAGGCCTCGACCCGCTCAACGTCCAAGTCTGACCCCGCAGCGACATAAGCCTTCGGGAAGATGTGGTGGTCGTCCAGTGGCCGTGACGGGTCGATTCGCTGAGCGCTGCGCCAGTCTCTGAGTCCCTGGGCTGCGTAGCCGATCAAGTTGAGCACCCCTCGGTAGATCGCACTGGATCGCTTGGTATAA